>JACIWA010000005.1 GCA_014361195.1 Thermoplasmatales archaeon
AAATTTCAATTGCAAAAGCTCTATCATGTGATCTTGTTCCAAAGCTTTTATTCCATATTTCTTTTCCTTTCTCATCTATTTTTAAAACCCACATATCCTTTCTTCCTACTGCAAATAGATCTGTAACACCTGCTAAAATATATCCATCCTTGATTTTTTTACCATCCAATAGGTGGGCAAATGGTCCTCCATATCCTTTCTTCCATATTTCATTTCCTTCCTTATCTATTTTTATAACATATGCAGTTCCCCCAGGTGCATATTCAGTTCCTCCATATATTATATATCCATCTTCACCTTCTGTTATAAAAGTCCTAAACTCAAACAACGGCCATCCATATGTTCTATTCCATATTTCATTTCCTCTTTTATCTATTTTAATCACCCATGAATCCAAATCTCCTAGTGGTGAATAAGATCCAGTTATTCCAGAAATAAGATATCCATCTTCAGTTTCCAGAATTGAATTTCCATGCTCTATATCTCCCCCACCAAAAGTTTTTTCCCATTCTAGATTCCCATCTTTATCTGTTTTTATCACTAAAATATCAGGATTATCACTATAAGCTTTTCCAACCATCGCATATCCTCCATCTTTTGTTGCTATAATTTTTTTTCCATAATCCTCAGTTGGTCTTACATATGTTTTATTCCATATTTCATTTCCTTCTTTATCTATTTTAATTATCCAGTAATTAGCTCCACTATATCCTCCAATAACAAATCCATCTTCAGTTTCAGCAATGCTTTCTCCCCATTCCTCCACTCGCAAATTTCTTCTAAAAGTTCTATTCCATATTTCATTTCCTTCTTTATCTATTTTAACAACCCATACTTTTTCATATATTCTCCCCAGCAAAACTATTCCATCATCTGTTACAATTCCATCAACAAAGGTAGAAATTGTTCCTTCAGCTCCAAATTCTTTATTCCATTCTTCATTATTTTCTTTTTTTGCTGAATTAAAAGAGTTTATAGAATTTTCCATATGAGGGTCTGCTTCTATTATATATCCTGCTCCCCTGTATAAAGCAGCATGCTCCCATCCGCTTATGATAGGTTTCATAGGCATTTCATCTGCAATTATAATGTCTCCTGGTTCAACATATGAAGTTGATAGATTTTCTCCTTTTATTGTTGAAATTGTTGTTATAAGAATTACTAATCCTACCAACACTATTTTCCCTTTCATTTTTTCACCAATATGTAAAATTTTTTTTTATAAAACTTTCGCTCCTACTATTTGGAAGGAAATTTTACTCCTATTCATCTTTCAATAAAAATTTTTAGAGGGTGAGTTTAAAAAAAATGCTTCCATAATTTAGCCAAAATTTAGCCAATAAAAATATAAATTTAAAAATCTTTATCTGCATGAAATATAAAGTGAAGGACATAAGTTTAGCAAAGGAAGGAGAGAAAATTTTTGAATGGGCTCAGCAGAATATGCCTGTTTTAAGTAGCATAAAGGAAGATTTTAAAAGAGAAAAACCTCTGAAAGGGATAAAAATTTCCGCTTGCTTGCATGTTACAAAAGAAACCGCGGTGCTTATAATGGCATTGCGAGAAGGAGGGGCAGAGATTTCACTCTGCGGTTCAAATCCTCTTTCAACAAATGATGCAATAGCAGCATATCTTGCAAAAAAAGGAATAAATGTTTTTGCATGGCGTGGAAATCATGAAGAATATTATTGGTGCATAGAGAAAGCTCTCGAAATAAAGCCTAATATAACAATGGATGATGGAGGGGATTTAATAACAACAATACATACTAAAAGAAGAGAACTTATTAAAAATGTTATAGGAGGAACAGAAGAAACAACAACAGGAGTGAAGAGGCAAATTGCAATGGAAAAAGAAGGAGTGCTTTCCTATCCTCTTGTGGCGGTAAATGATTCTTTCACTAAATATTTATTTGATAACAGATATGGAACTGGGCAGAGTACAATAGATGGCATCTTAAGGACAACCTCTCTTCTGCTCGCAGGAAAAAAATTTGTTGTTGCGGGCTATGGGTGGTGCGGGAGGGGGCTGGCGATGAGGGCGAGGGGGATGGGAGCTAAGGTAATTGTCTGCGAGGTGGATGAGATAAGGGCGCTTGAAGCGGTTATGGACGGGTTTGAAGTTATGCAGATGAAGGAAGCTGCTTCCATAGGAGATATATTTGTAACTGTTACTGGGAATAAGCATGTTATCAGCGGGAAGGAAATTATGAAGATGAAGGATGGGGCAATTCTCGCAAATTCAGGGCATTTTGACAATGAAATAGATGTTGAATGGCTTGAAAGGGAAAAAGTAAAGAAAGAGAAAGTGAGGGAAAATCTCGATGCATATACCCTGAAAAACGGGAAGAAAATTTATTTGCTGGCGGAAGGAAGACTTATAAATCTTGCAGGCGCAGAAGGGCATCCTCCCGAAGTGATGGACATGTCATTCTCAAATCAGGCAATGGCGGTCAAATGGTTAGTTGAAAATAAGGGAAAGCTTGAGAATAAAGTTTATAGGCTACCAGAAGAAATTGATAGAGATGTTGCAAGAAGGAAGCTGAAGACAATGGGAATAAAAATAGACAAACTTACAGAAGAACAAAAGAAATACCTCGCAAGCTGGAAAGAAGGCACATGAAGGAAGTGGCGAATGAAATAAAAAAATCAAAATTCTGCATAGCTCTTACCGGAGCAGGTATCTCAACTGAATCTGGAATACCTGATTTTAGAAGCAAAGATGGGATATGGAGTAGATATGATATAAATGAGTATGGAACAATAGAAAGTTTTATCAGAAATCCTTCTAAGGTATGGAGGCTTTTTGAAGAAATGATTAAAAGCTTTTCTGAAGCAAAGCCAAATAAAGCCCACCTCTCTCTTGCTGAAATGGAAAGGGAAGGAATAATAAAGGCAATAATAACCCAAAATGTAGATAATTTGCATGCAAAAGCTGGAAGCAAAAACATTATTGAATTTCATGGAAATTTTTCAATTTTGAAATGTATTAAATGCGGGAAAAAATACGAATTAGAAAAAATGGTAAGAATTTGTGAATGCGGTGGATTGGTTAAACCAAATATTATAATGTTTGGTGAGGAAATTCCTAAAGATGCAATAGAAAAATCCTTTGAGCTTGCGGAAAAATGCGATTTAATTCTTGTAGTTGGAACAAGCTGCAGTGTTTATCCCGCTGGTTATATCCCAATTATTGCAAAAAGAAACGGGGCTAAAATTGTAGAAATAAATAAAGAAGAGACTGAAATAACCCATTTAGCGGATTATGTTTTGAGGGGTAAATGTGGAGAGATAATTTCAAAAATTTTTGAGGAAATTAAAAATTTGCATTGATTTCTTCTACTGCATCCCTCTCTAATAGTAATTTAGCTATGTTATATGGCAAACATACAACATCTTCCTTGCTTAATGCATATTTTTTCATGTCATTTCCAACAAAAGGAGGGATTTCTTTTTTTATTCTTACAATCGCAAAATCTTTTTTTCTCTCAAAAATTTTTTTCCTATAATTAGTTATCACATTCAGAAGCTCTTCATAAAAAATTTTTTCCTCGTTTGTCATATTTTCTGGTATATCCTTCCCAGTTCTTGCGGAATGAAGGGCAAAGCTAACTATTTTCTTTTCTCTCCTCTCAAATATGCTCTGCAACAATCTTTTTGTATTTCTTAACTCATCTGATAAAATCATTAATTTCTGAGAAGGGTTTTCCTTCTCCTTTTCTATCCTCCTTTCAATTTCTTCTATATAGCTAATTGCCTGAGAATAAAAATCAATATCAATTTTTGTTAATGAAGAACTATTTCTTTCCATTTCATCTATGTTGCGAAGTTTTTCGTAAGTGAGCATAATTGTAAGTAAAATCCTTATATATTAATTATTCATTTATCTTCATGAAGCTCTTCATGAAACATGCGGTTATTCTTATAATCTCAATAATGATGATAATGCCCGTTTTTGCCCAAGAAAGAAATATAATTTCCGGATTTGATGGAATTAGCTGGAATAAAGTTGTTCCAGTTAAAAAAGCAACTTTTGTTAAATTTGAAGGAAATAGCTTTTTAGATGACTTTTCATATATTGCTTCAATTCCTGCCAGTGTTTTCTATGATAAAGAAACAAATAAAATTTATTCTTACCCATTGCTATTTTATGAAGATTATAATAAGGAGAAATATCTAAATTCCAGGCAGGGAATAGATTATTTCATGGAAGACTGGATAAAATACTGCGGAAACCTGATAGCTATTAACTACATAAATGTTGAACAGGAGCCGTGGAAAGGAGAAAATACATATCACATAAATGGCGAAGATATATATGATATATCAAGTAAAATAGCACTTCATGAATGGAGTTATAGCAATGATGTGGTGCTTGCAATAGTTGGAGAGTATAGCTACCAGAGCAATAATAAAACAAACGGGCAAATAAACGGTAAATTCTCTCCAAAAGAAATAAAAAAGATAACAGTGCAAGGAATAAAGCAGGATAGCCTAGCCCCTCAATACAACAGCTTTTATGTTCCAGAGGGATATAAATATCTTGAAGCCAGTTTATGGTGGCCATGCGCGAGCTGGCTCCCAAATTTTATGGCGATAGCGACACTTGGCTTGCTTCAGGGTGGAATGACAATTCCTTCCGCTGACCCTGATTTGCAGTTATATTGCTACTATGATGGCGATTTCATGCAGGTTGCAGCTTCCGAGACATGGAATGTTATGTGGGGGCCCAATGAAGGCACATCTACATATATATATTCAAGTGGAATGTGGAAATGCGCAATAACAGACATACCAACAAAAAAAATTTTAAGAGACACCTATGGAACATTTTTACAGAGATTAGTTGCTTCAATTACAGGAAAAGTTCCATATTATGTTGATATCACTCTCTACCCTGGCTATGAAGTTGAATTACCTTCCTCACCCTTTATGGCGAGAAATGTAACTTTTGAATTAAGCGGGAACAGCAAGCTTGGCCTGATAATAGTTGATGAAAATAATGTGGCAATTGCATATTCTACGCCAGAAAATGAGACAAAGCAAACCTTAAAACTTGACCAACTTGGAGAAGGAAAATACAAGGCAATTATTGTTCAAATGAATGAATCGGGCAAGGAAATAAGCTATACCCTTAAATACTCATGGGAAAGCAAAATGAATAAAAGCACCGCAAGCTACATGGCGAATGCCGCAGAAGGCGCAATCCTTGCATCTCTGATGAACGCGCCATTGCTATATACAAAAGCAAATGAATTGCCACCCTGTGTTGAAAATGCAATTAAAAGATTAGGCGCAAGGAATATATATATTGTAAATACGGGAAATGAAATTGCTGGTGTAAAAACAAAATTAAGATTTGCAAATATTTATGAATATAATAGCTTGCAGAGCATTTATAATGAAATAAGAAATAGGACAAAATCCAATGATATAGTCATTTCCACTCTTGATCCATGGAGCTATATGGCAACAGATGAATTAAAGCCAAGTGGAGAAATGGAAAGCGCTCTTTTCATAGGGCCAGCGAGCTATGCATCCGCCCACCATGGGTGTCCTCTATTAATTGTTGAGATGCATGAAGAACTTTCAATGGCGGTGGTATGGCACAATGAATGGTGGAAGAAGCATTCTATAAGAGATGATGAGCCAAATGTTGCTGCAATGTATTTAACCGCAAAGCAAGCATATGAATTTTTTGAAAAAATGGGATTTGATAAGCCAGGAGAGATAGAATATATGCTAACAGTGGCGGATCAATTTGATATTGGCACACCATGGGATAGGGCATTTGTTGGGGCTGCATATCCTGGAAGAATATTTGGTTCGCCAGCTGATACAAGTTATTGGATAGCCAGAAGTGTTTTCTATCCAGCGGTTATATTTGCAAATCCCGCTTTGAATAGCGAGGGAATTATGCTGATAAATGGGAGTGTGAGCAGAAGAAAAGCAACTGGTTTACTCGAAATAATAAAACCAAGCCAGGAAGAAAAATTTGTTTATCCTGTATTAAATTCATGGATAACCTATGCGCATAGATTCAATGAAAGAGCTAGCCAGTACTGGGGATCCAATTATACATGCGCAAGTGGGATAACTCCTTATTATGAACCATCCACACATCCTATAGACAACAATGTTCTCGCAAAATATGGAAAATATGGCTCATATTGGCCTGATTTAACTGAAAGTGAGGTTGTTCCATTTTATTTGGAAAAAGCGGGTTACAGCATTGCCTTTACAACAAATTTCTCCGCAACAATGGAAAATTTAAATCGCGGGGTGATAATGTGGATTGAATGCACGCATGGGTGGCATGCGGATGGAGGAGCCTTAGCTTTCTGGAATCCGTATGGCATGCCTGGCTTTGCAGGAGTGAATATATCTCTCCCAACAATAGAAGAAAATCCATGGCGGGGATATGAAATTTATTTACCTGGCTACCTAGATGGCTCGACGGAAGAGCCAGATGTGCTGAGTCAGAGCAAACTATTTGGAATTGATATTGTTCCAGCAAGATTGAGTGACATACCTTTAATAAAAAATACATTTTTTGGGAGAGGAGCGGGATATGATGGAGTTATTATAACCGTTATTTTTGGGAGACTTAGGACTTGTGATTATACTGGATATGATATAGATAATGCTTTAAAGAATATTCATTCATGCGGATTTAATGCTGGCTCATGCTTGATTTCAAATACATATCTTCATTTAGCTATTGTAAGACATGGTTCTGTATTCCAGGTTATTGATCCCTGGGAAACTTCCTGGTATTCCGCTTTTGCGGTTGAGATGTTTTCAAGAGATATAGCTCTCGGCAAAACTGTCGGGGAAGCTTTTTCAAACAGCATCCTTCATACTGGAATAGGATATTTAACAAAGCAATGGTGGTGGGATATAAAGGAGAATTTGTGCTACTTTGGAGATCCAAAATTAAAAATATGGTCCCCACAATATAGATGGGAAAAGCCTCAAACTTTTGATGGAGAAAATGTTGAAGGGCATTTCTTATTTGGAGTAAAATCTTATCCAAATGAAATAATAGAAGGTAAATATGGAATTTATGTATTAATATTCATGGCAATAGTTATTGTTGCTGGAGCAATTTATGCAAGAGAAAAAATGAAGAAGATCAAATAGTCAAATTAAATAGTTGCAAACCCTCTAGCAATTAAAAAAACCGCAAGATATTCCGGCAATTTTTCTTTCCCCTCTTTAATATCAAAATTATTCTCCATCATCCTTATTTTAAATGGCTTAAAAACATTTACCTCCACTTCTTCTTCACCAAAAACAACCGCATCCCTCAATGGTTCAAAATCTTCAATTGATTCAACTTTCGCCACCCTCAGCCCGCTTTTTCCATGAAGGGAGCCGGGCAGGCGTATCAATCTTTTTATATCAGAAGTAACTGGCTCATCCGCCCCGCTTTGCAATGAAATGAAGATTTTTTCTATTAATGGCTTGATTATTCTCTTGAAAGGAGTTGCCTGGTCAATTTTTCCTTCTTCTATCCTCTTAATTCTTTCATCTGTTAGCAAATCATATATTTCTTCGGCGGTTTTTTTGCTCGCCCCTATATTAACCAATTCATTTATTGCTTCCTTCTTTTCCTTTGTTTTTATTTCTTTAAAAAAATTCGCCAGGGCATTTGCAAACCTCTTTTTCCATCCTTCTTTTATATCAATTTCAATTGTTTTATCAGTAAATTTTCCTCTTGGAATAACTTTTTCCTTCAAAAAATTTTCAATTATTAATCCCCTTCCAGTAACATAATCCACAATTTCCCGCCTTTCCTGAGCACCTAACGATAAAATTCTGCTATTTTTTACATGAAAATGGTATCCCCTGCTCCCGCTGAAATATATTTCTATTTCATTCTCTGAAAAACCAAAGTCATCTGTCAGAAAAGATAAAAGCTTAATTGCTTCTTTTTTTACTTCCTCAAGCGACTCCTCATAACTCATCTTATCCGAATTCGGGAGATGATCCGCATCTAAATCAAAAATCAAATCCGCTCCCATCCATTTTTTCTCATCCATTCTTTCCGCAGATGGATTTGAATAGTATGCGGATGAATAATAGGCATGTGCTGGAATTTCACTTTTCAAATAATCAAGAATTTTTTCCCTTGAAGAAAAAGCAAGATGGCGGTGCATCTCCCCGCCAAAAGGAATAAAAGCATATTCCCTTCTCTCAATTCTGCTCGGAAAAATTATTTTTGGATGGATGTAATATGAAAAAAATTTTCTCTTCAGAAAATTCATTTTTTCCTCCTATAATATACTAGAGGATGAAATATTCCTTTACATTTTTCATCCGGGAAACAGAATCCCCATGTTCTTATAGTAGAGCATTTTGGCACCGCATAAACCGTGCTTGATATTTTCCCTGTTATATGGTGTATCTGATACAGAGCTTTCTCTTCATTGAAATCAGGGGATTTTGAAAAAAGGGCGAGTATTTCCTTTTCACTCATTCCAATCTCATTTAAAAATGCAACAAGTGTAAATCTTGCAACATGAGGAACATTCTTGCCAGAGTTTATTGAAGAAATAACACTTGATATGCATGGAGGAAAATCTGATATGCTTTTCTCTTTTTTAAATTCTTTTTTGAAGGATATTTTATTTTTTAGCAAATTTATTTCTTCACCGAAAATTTTCTTTATTTCTGGTGGGGCATACATATATGCCAGTTCATGATAAATTTTCTTGCTTATTGCCTCCTGCAAAATTCTTGCAATTTCCTGTTTTGTAAGCTTTACATATCCTTTGCTCATCTCCCTGTTAACCAGTTTCCATTTTGAATCCCAAGTGGGAGCATATTTCAAGTAATCTGAGAAATGTATTTTTCCATCCATATGTTCTATTTTAAATTCTTTTAAAATTTCATATATTATTTCCTCATCCTCTTCTTTCATTTTTTCATATGCTCCTTTCGCTTCTGCAAGCGCATATCTTCTCAAAGCATAATCGTTTTCAAAAGCAACCACTATCATCCTTGCAATTGCATATGAATAAATTTCCATTTCAAAATCTATTTCATTCACCAATGGAGCATCTTTAACAATTCCTTCAATTATTGCTTGCTTTACTCTTTCCATGCCCCTTCTCCTTGCTCTTTCATATATCATATCTTCAATTATTTCTTCTATGCTTACTTCTCTATTTTTAACCCATTCTCTTGCTTCTGAAAGAAATGGATAGCGAGAAATTTTTATCAATTCCACAAAAATAAAAATATTCCGCTTTTAATATTTTTTGTGTTTCATTGGAAAAAGCTGTTGAAAAAGAATAGAAAACTGATTTAAGAGCAAATATTAAATATACATTTGCTATTTTTATCCGCCATGGCTGAAGAAAAGGAATTTAAATATATAGTTAGGATAGCAGCGACAGATATAGACGGAAACAAACCAGTAATGTATGGACTCACAAAAATAAAGGGAATAAACTATATGGTGGCAAATGCAATCCTTTCATATACAGGAATAGATAGAAGAAAAAGAATTGGATATCTTTCAGATAAAGAGATAGAAGAAATAAGCAATGCAATAGGAAAAATAAATGAATGGCTACCTCCTTGGATGAAAAACAGGAGAAAGGATTTATATTCTGGAGAGGATTTGCACTTAATTGGCTCTGAAATAGATTTGATTAAGAGAGAAGATATAAACTTGCTTAAGAAGATAAGGGCTTATCGTGGAATCAGACATGAAAGAGGTTTGCCTGTAAGAGGACAAAGAACAAGGAGTCATAAAAGGACTGGTTTAACTGTTGGAGTTATAAGGAAGAAGGAATTGGCTAAGAAGAGGGAAGAAGGAAAAGAGGAAAAGAAGTGAGAAAATGGGAGACCCTAAATTTCCAAGAAAAAAATATGAAACACCTTCCCATCCCTGGCAGGCGGAAAGAATAGAAAGAGAAAAGGAAATCGTGCAAAAATATGGACTGATGAAAAAAAGGGAAATATGGCGAGCGGAAACAATATTGAGGAAAGTAAGAGAGCAGGCAAGAAGGCTCAGGGCGAGGGCGGGTGAGAGGCAGGCGGAAAAAGAAAAAGAGGCTTTGCTGAAAAAATTATATAATCTTGGCATTCTTCCAGAAAATGCAACACTTGAAGATGTTCTGGCCTTAAATGTAGAGCATATACTGGGGAGGAGATTGCAAACACTTGTATATCTCCATGGACTGGCAAGAAACCCAAAACAAGCTCGCCAGTTAATTGTTCATGGCCACATAGCAATTGATGAAAAGAAGGTAACAATCCCCTCTTATTTAGTTAGAAGGAGTGAGGAAGATAAAATTTCATATTCGCAAAAATCTCCTTTAAATAATGAACTGCATCCCGCTCGTCCTAAGAAAGAAGAGATTTTAGTGGCAAAAAAATTAGCAAAAGAAGCTCCAAAGGAGGTGTAAAATGGGAAAATGGGGAATCGCACACATTTTTTCATCGCATAATAACACAATAATTACAGTTACAGATATAACAGGAGCGGAGACACTTGCAAAATGCTCTGGAGGAATGGTTGTAAAATCAGATAAAGACGAGCCATCACCATATGCAGCAATGGTCGCTGCCCAGAGAGTTGCAGAAGAGCTAAAAGAAAAGGGAATAGATTCATTACATATAAAGGTAAGAGGAATAGGAAGAGGAAGGAGCAAGAGCCCTGGCCCAGGGGCGCAGGCAGCAATCAGGGCGCTGGCGAGGGCGGGCTTTAAGATAGGGAGAATAGAAGATGTCACGCCTTTGCCACATGATGGATGTAGGGAAAAGGGAGGAAAGCGCGGGAGAAGAGTATGAAGCTTTCATTTCTCGAGCTACAAGATAATTATGCAAAAATTTTATTTGAGGACACAACACCTCACTTTGTAAATGCTATAAGAAGGACTCTTATTTCAGACATTCCGAAGCTTGCGATAGAAAATGTGAAAATTTATGACAATACCTCTGCCCTTTTTGATGAAATAATTGCCCACCGCCTTGCTATGATACCTCTCCCAACAAAACTTGATTTACTTGTTCCTAGAAGCGAGTGCACATGCGATGGTAAAGGATGTCCCTCATGCACTGTTCATTATACTCTTAGCAAAGAAGGAGGAGGAACTGTTTATTCTGGTGACTTAAGAGCGGAGGACCCGATGTGGGAGGTTATTGATAAAAATATTCCAATTGTAAGACTGATAAAAAATCAGCGCCTCATACTTGAGGCGGAAGCAATACTCGGCACAGGAAAGGAGCACGCAAAATGGCAGGCGATATGTGGAATAGGATACAAATATTATCCAATAATTGATATAGGGGAGAAATGCAATTTATGCGGTGAATGCATTAAAGCATGCCCAAGGAATATACTTGAAATTAAAGGCGACAAAATTATAGTCAAAAATGAAATAGATTGCACTCTTTGCAAAAGTTGCGAAGAAGTGTGCAAGATAGGGGCTATAAAAGTGGAAGGAGACGAAAAAAGGATAATAATGCAATATGAAACAGATGGTTCAATATCTGCAAAAGAAGCATTGAAAGAGACATTAAAAATATTGAGAGAAAAATACGAAGAACTTGAGAAAATTTTATAAAGGAAATCTCCAATCAATGCCTATTGTGCGAAATGATATTTTTGGAATAACTGGTAGTCTTCTTTTGTGCTCTGTTCTTTTTACCATTTCATATATCCTTTTAACTTCCTCAATGGCCACGCCTGCTATCTTTGCTATTTCATCAAAGCTTTTCTGTCTTTCTAATCCATATAATATTTTATCCAGTTTTTCATAAGATATACCAAGCTCTTTTTCATCTGTCTGGCCCTTCCATAGGCCTGCGGTGGGTGGTTTTTTCAATATTTCTTCTGGTATCCCAACATATCTAGCAAGTTGATATACCTGTGTTTTATATAAATCACCTATTGGAAGGATGTCGCTTGCCCCATCCCCATATTTGGTAAAATATCCAACCATAAGCTCTGTTTTATTTGATGCCCCGCAGACAAGGGCATTTTTTGAATTTGCAAATTGATAAAGAAATATCATCCTGAGTCTTGCTTTTATGTTTCCTAAAGTAATTTCATCCATTTCACCGCATGCATTTGTTATTGAATGAATCATTGGAGATAAATCAATAACTTTATAGGATATCTTCAAACTTTTTGCCATAAAGCGGGCGTGCTCAAAATCTTCAAGAGGAGTTGAAATATCTGGAAGGAAAATAGCATGAACATTTTCTTTTCCTATTGCCATTGTAGCTAATTTTGCAACAAGAGATGAATCTACACCACCAGATAGACCAATAACAATTTTATCTCTCATACTCTTTTCCTTATATTCCCTTATGAAGTTCAATATAACATTGAGGACTTCTTCTTCATTTATATTTAGCATAAAAAGATATATTAAAAAAGAATTTATTTCTTCCTATGAAAATTTGCGCAGTTAGCATGAATCCAAAATTGATGGATAAGAAGAAGAATATAGAAAAAATGGAGAAATTTATAAAAAAGAATGAAGCAGAGCTATATGTTTTTGGGGAAATGTCTTTAACCGGCTATTTATGCAGGGAGGAAATTTTTTCCCTTGCGGAGGGGAAAGACGGGAAATCAATAGAAAGAATTCAGGAAATATGCGAGGAAAAAGGAGTAATTTTTGGAATGCCTATTGAGGAAAGAAAAGGAATTATATATAATTCCGCTGTTTTTGTTAAGCCAGATAGTGTGGATATATATAATAAAAATTTTCTTGCAAATTTCGGACCATTTGAGGAAAAATTCTATTTTTCTCCTGGCAAAACCCTGCCTGTTTTCAATTTCAAGGGATGGAAGATAGGAATTGTTATATGTTATGATATTTTCTTCCCTGAGCTAGTGAAGGGAATGGCATTAAAAGGAGCAGACTTGATTGTATGTATATCCGCATCACCCTCCACTACAAGAAAGCAATTTGAAAATGTTCTCCCCGCAAGAGCAATAGAAAATACCGTATTTATCTGTTATTCAAATCTTGTTGGAGAGGAAAATGGCTTATCTTTCTGGGGAGGAAGCAGAGTATATAAGCCTAATGGAGAAATGATAAATAAAACAGAATATTTCAAGGAAGAAAGCATATTATGTGAAATTGATATGAATGAATTAAAGGAGGCAAGAATTTCACGTCCTATACTCAGAGATACAACTTCAGATATATTCCTTGAATTATATAATATTTCACGCTTTAAAGAGGTTTTCAATGAATACGTAAAAATCGGTATTGAAATGGGAGAAAAAGCTAAAAAAGAGATGAAAATAAGCGAGGTTGATTTATATGGAAATGAAGATATAGCATTTGGAATAAAAATTGCAACAGGTTGCAAGGTAAATTTATATAAGAGTAATGAAATAAAAGCAATATTTAAAGGTGACAGGGAAATTGAAATAAAGCCTGAAAACATCAAAACTTTTTAATAAGCCTTTGTATTCTATTTAAAGGGTGAATCTCATGAAAAAATTCATAGAAGATGTGCTTGCAAGGGATGATGTGGTAAATCCTGAATTAAATGCAGAAGAAGAGAAGTTACTTCAGGAGAAAAATAAGGAGCTGGAAGAAATCCTCGCTGGACTGAAAACAAACATAAAAGTTGTTGGATGCGGAGGAGCGGGAACAAACACAATAGAAAGATGTTACGAGGCAAAAATATATGGAGCACACCTTATAGCATTAAACACCGATGCCCAGCACTTGCTCCATGCAAAAGTTCCTTACAAAATGTTGATAGGAAGGCATATAACAAAAGGATTCGGAGCGGGAGCTCTGCCAGAGAGAGGAAGAGAAGCTGCCATGGAAAGCGAGAGCGACATAAGAAAAATTCTTGAAGGAGCGGACATAGTATTTGTCACATGCGGGCTCGGCGGGGGCACTGGCACGGGCTCCGCCCCGGTGGTGGCGAGGATTGCCAAGGAGCTGGGGGCATTAACGCTGTGCATAGTTACGATGCCTTTCAGTGTTGAAGGAAGGATAAGGAGAGAGAATGCGGAAATGGGACTTGCACGCCTTAAGGAGGTTTCTGATACCGTAATTGTTATACCGAATGATAAACTGCTTGAGCTTGTTCCAAGATTGCCGTTGAATAAAGCGTTTAAGGTGGCGGATGAAATATTGATGAGGAGTATAAAGGGAATTACAGAAATGATTACAAAACCCGGCCTTGTAAATGTTGATTTTGCGGACTTGAAGACAATAATGAAGCGCGGAGGAGTTGCTATGATTGGGCTAGGTGAATCTGATAGCGATAACAGATGCATAGATGCGGTAAATGAGGCATTGTCTTCGCCTCTTCTTGAAGTAGATATAAGCGATGCAACAGGTGCCCTTATAAATGTTATAGGTGGAGAAGATATGACAATAAAAGAGGCGGAGGGAGTGGTGGAAGAGGTTTATTCAAGAATAAATCCTGATGCGGTAATAATATGGGGGGCGGGAATAGATCCAAATCTTAAGGGCACAGTGAAAGTAATGGTTGTTTTAACAGGAGTAAAATCAAAGCAAATATATGGTCCTCAGAGAGAAGAAGAAAAACCATTTGGAATAGATATGATAAGATGAGCCTAATAGAAAAATCTATTGAAAAACAAAAGAAAATAGAAGAGAAGCTGAGCAGGCTTGGCAAGGGAAAATATGGAAGAGTTCTACAACTTGCATCACATCCAGATGAAGATGATTACATGAAAACATCTCAATTAACCGCCATAGGAATATTTTTGATTGGATTAATTGGCTTTATAATAATGATACTTGCAACAGTTTTTGCTCCATGGATTGCTAAAAGAATAGGGTTGTAACATGCCGATTTTCGCAGTAAAAACTCAGGTTGGGCAGGAAGAGAATGTGCTAAATCTGCTTGAAAAAGCGAGTAAAAGATGCGGAAAAATATATGCACTTGTTGCCCCGAAAGAGTTGCGTGGTTATATATTTGTTGAAAGTGAAGATATAGATGTTATAAAGAGGATAGTAAGAAATATGAGATATGCAAGAGAAGTGCTTGAAAAGGAGATAAATATTGAGGAAATAGAGCATTTCCTTTTCCCACCATCTGCGGTTGCAAAAATTGATGAAGGAATGATTGTGGAGCTTGTAAGCGGTCCTTTTAAGGGAGAGAAAGCAAAAGTAATAAGAGTTGATGATACAAAAGAGGAAATAACAGTCGAGCTTTTAGATGCAATTGTCCCGATTCCAATAACTGTTAGGGGTGAGCAGGTTAGAGTGCTCAAGAAAAAGGAGGAATGAATATGGATGAAGTAGAAGTTCTCGTTGAAGGAGGAAAGGCAACACCTGGTCCTCCTATTGGGCCTGCGCTTGGCCCGCTGGGAGTGAATGTTGTGGAAGTGGTTAATAAGATAAATGAGCTGACCAAGGATTTCAAGGGAATGAAGGTACCGGTGAAAGTAATAGTTGATCCGAAGACAAGGAAGTATGAGCTGAAAGTAGGCACACCACCCGCATCCGCCCTTATTCTTAAAAAGGCAAATCTTGAGAAAGGAGGTGGAGATGCAATCGCTGGGAATATAACGATGAAAGATGTGATTGAAATCGCAAAGATGAAAAAGAGCGATGTTCTTGGAAAAACTCTTAAGAAAAAGGCAAAGGAAATAGTTGGAACATGTGTATCAATGAAAATAACTGTTGAAGGAGTAAATGCTAAAGAAATAATAAAAAGAATAGATGCGGGCGAATTTGACCACTTATTTAAAGAGGATTGATTGGATTAAATTCATCTAGTGAACTATGTTCTCTCACTAGTAGCTTTTCTCACTAAACTTAATATAAAGATATTAATTTCCTTTTCCGCCAAATTACCTGCAAGGTCTTTTGAAATAATTTTTATTTCATACTTGCCCCAAAACTTTTCATTTAATTTATATGCGTTTATTGTATAAATTATTCCTGTTGTGCCTTCCGCTACTAGTTTCTCGCCAATGTAAAGGGTCATGTCTGAAACACCTGACCCACTATCTTTTGCATTTACAATAAAAGTTATTTCACTTATTGCAATAACTTTATTGCCAATTAGAGGTATTACTCGATGATTTGCTATATAAATTCCTGGTTTTGGTTTATCAATTAATATTTCTGGTGGAGATGAATCAACATTTAAGCTAATTTCTTTTACTTCTTCCCGCAAACCCGCATTATCTATACTGTAGAAATACAACACGTGCTTACCATCGCCTATAACAAATGATTCTCTATATTCTCTCCACTCTTCATTATCCAGCCTATAAAATGTTTTTGCAACTCCACTCCCATTATCCACCGCCTCCAATCTAACTTTAACTGGCCTATTATACCACCCATTATCTCCATCTGGCACGGAAGGATCAAGAATGCATGAAGTCGTTGGTCTGCATTCTCCTACATGCACCACAAATTTTTCAAATTTTCTATTGCCTACATTATCATATGCATTTAAATATATTTCATGGGTTCCATTTGAAAGTGTGAAAGGTGATTCAAATCTCCTCCAGTTGCCATCATCTACTTTATAATCTATTTTCTTAATTCCACTTCCTTCGTCGTGCGCGTATAGGGATATCTGTGTAGAGTGTGAAATATAGTATATACCCCTGGATAATTCGAATAATCCTTCAAAATGAATTTCAACAGATGGAGGAGTGATATCAACAATATAAGTTTCAAAATTGTGAGGAGTTTCTTCATTTCCAGCCAAATCAATTGCCCAATACTCTATAGTATATTTTCCTTCTTCAGTAAATAGCCAAACAAAAGTTATAATCTCATTCCATCCTCCTTCCCTCACTTCCCTATTGTTTTCCTTTCCATATATAATATAGAAAATCTTCCACGGGCCGACATCATCATCCGCATAAATATTAACTGTGCAAACTCTTGGCACAAATTGGGCTGGGTCTTCTCTTACAACAATCCATGACCATGGAGGTGAAATATCAAGCTTTAAATTAGTTGGGTCATTTTGTGGTGTGGTATTTGGATCATCTGTGGGCTGAGTAGCATCATTTATCCCATCTCCATCTGTATCATAATACACATTACCTTGATTGGAAATAGTTCTACAGGTTGCATCGAGATTTACTCTAACCATGAAACTTATTTTTATTGAGCTATTTGGAGGTATAACACCATTCCATATTATTTTGTCATTTATTGCATCGTATCCAATTCCATCTGAAATATCATCATCATTTGGCACATCATTTATTTCGAGTGAATTAGCAACATAAGTAGTGCATGCAGGAATTTTATCTTCAAACTCATTTCCTGGATTATCATTTGAAGGAGCATTGCCTGTATTGTTGATCCATATTGTATATCTTATTATATCTCCTGGTTTTAGAGGTGGGCCATTTAAATCCTCTGCTATTTTTGGATCATAGATGTTTGGCATATCCTCTATTACATTTACAAATTCTGTATCTATATCATATAATTCATATCCTAACTCATCTTCAGCTGTTACATTTACTTCATTAAATGTATCTGATGTTATTGATGTTATATTTATATATATCCATGTTTCTCCTGGTTCAAGAATTCCATCTCCATCATCTCCAGATAAATAGATGAATGTTAAGCCTTGGCTATCAATTATTGATTTAATTGTTAAATTACAATCTCCACTATTTGTTATATTTAACCAATATGTTACTTCTTCTCCAATGTGAATTGTTTTTGGATATGCTTCTTTTGTTATGCTTATGCTTGGATTTATTACATTTACAAATTCTGTATCTATATCATATAATTCATATCCTAACTCATCTTCAGCTGTTACATTTACTTCATTAAATGTATCTGATGTTATTGATGTTATATTTATATATATCCATGTTTCTCCTGGTTCAAGAATTCCATCTCCATCATCTCCAGATAAATAGATGAATGTTAAGCCTTGACTATCAATTATTGATTTAATTGTTAAATTACAATCTCCACTATTTGTTATATTTAACCAATATGTTACTTCTTCTCCACTGTGAATTGTTTTTGGATATGCTTCTTTTGTTATTCTTATTGATGGATTTATTACTTTAACATATGCACTATCTTCATCATAAACAATAATATAGCTTATATTTCCTTCAGCGGTTACATTTGCTAAATTTGTAAAATTTCCATTTCCGCTAACAGTAACATTAAAAGTAATATAAAACCATGTTGAATTCGAAAATGGCCCTGTCAAATTCCATGAAATATTATTTCCCCACTGAATTGGATCACTTAAGTTTGTATCATTCTTTTTAGCAGATCCATTTATATAAATAAATGAATTTGGTAATATATCTGTAATATTTATATAGGATAAATTCTCTGTCCCTGTGCTGATCACTGTTATATTAAAAGTAACTATATCTCCAGAATGAACAGTAACAGATTCACCCCAATATGAATTATTCCATACAGTTTTACTTGCTGTTATGTTTGGATTTAGAGGAGCAGATATAACTGTTGTATTTTCCCATGTTTCATTATATATACCAGTCAAATTTGATAGATTTCCATATGTTACATTTGCATAATTATGCAAAATCGTATTATTTTCTAAAGACGAATTAACAAAAACACTTATATTTACACTCCATGAAGAATTAACGGAGAGATTGAAAATCCATGTATTATTTCCTTGTGTTGGTGATGGAGTTGAAGAGATAAAGCTTACATTTGAATCATAGATTTCTACCAATGTTACATTTGTAAGGTTTATTCCAACAGTATTATTAACCCATATAGTATAATTCAATATTCCTCCCGCATAAACAGGGTCAGGTTTATCGCTTTTTTCTATACTTAAATAAACATAAGGTGGAAAAAATGGCCCGAACGGGATATCACTTAAATCAGGACCATCTGTTGTTGGCATTTGCTCAAGATTTGGATTTTCTTGATCTGTTGCCCAAACAAGTATATAAAAAGGATATGGATTTTCTATAGCCTCCCAGCTTATGTACATAAGCACACATTTACCAATTATTTCATATCCGCCTATGGAGCTATTAGTTATTAATCCACCACTATAATTTCCTTCCCACTCGCTAAACATACCATCCCCATCTAAATCCTTTAAAAGATAAACATCTCCAATCCCATCATCATTTGTGTCCTCAACAAAAAACAAATATTCTCCGCCCGTTATGGTCCCTCCCTGAACTCGCCCGTCTCCGTTCAAATCTATAAACCATTTATATCTCGTATCTTCGTGTTGAGTAAAATTTGGATATCCATAACAGCATAGCCTAAGATATAAATAGTTTTCATCCATCGCTATATAAGCATATTGAACATCTCTATAATCATCCTGCGCCCCACCTTCATTTCCATCGGTATCAATCAAAGTCCATTGACTTGGCCATCCAGATGGTGGCTGACCTAATATTTGGGAAATTAAACCATAGACTCCATAACTGATAATAATTGCCACTATTACAATTAATAGCATCTTTTTCAAGTTCTCGCCTCTTATTATATATAAATTCTAAATTTATAAATTTTTTCTAAATTCTTCTTAAATTTTTAAGAAAAGCGGAATTAAACTTTCTAAATCTACAATAATTGAGAATTTTTTCAACTGAGAATCTGCGATTTTTATTCTTTTACCTTCTCTAATCTGGATTTTAATTAGCTCAAATTCAATACTTTCTTCTCTTAATCATTTCTGCAACTTAGTTTTGCTTTTTATCTTGTCTATTAGTAACGGTTATTAAAGAGGATTGAAGAATATTGCCTCTATCTCTTCTTCGTTTTTATTTCCCGCTTTATCATAAGCTATTGCTTTTATCTTATGGACTAAAATCAGCTTTTCATCGCATGTCCATGAATATGGGAAACTGAAATCCTCACCCTTCTTAACATCATCTATGTAAAATTCCACTTTTTGTATTCCATATGTATCATTTGCGGTAACTTCAACCGTTATTTTTCCTATTATTACCGGTTTTCCTATGATTGGAATGACCCCCCTATCAAATATATACATTTTTCCTTTCTCTGGCTTATCTATTTTAACCTTTGGTTTTGTATTATCAATTGTAAAGTTCTGAGAAATCTCACTGCCAGAATTATGAGAGCTATCCGTGGCAATTATCATTATAACATAATTGCTTCCATCTTCCAAGCCAGCGATGTTCCATGTATGTGAGCCATCATTCGCCTCATCAACCGCAACATTTATCCATATGCCCCCGCCGTTTGGGCTGTATTTTATTGTTATTTTAACATTTGTGCCGTCATAATTATCATTTGCGCTCCATCTTATCGTAACATTTCCAGATAAAAATTCTCCACCCGCTGGAGCTATTATCTCAATTGATGGAGGTGTAATATCTCTTATCTCAAAATTTTGAAATGCGGAAATATTGGAGTTATTTGATGAATCAATTGCATATATGAAAAAGGAGTAGTTTCCTATCAAGCTATATGTTCTATTGCAGAAGAAAGTATTTCCTGTTCTATTGCTGAATATGCTGAAGTTTTCATGAGTTAAGTTAGGATATGTTATATTCAAAAATACATCACTTACATTCACATTATCCGTGACAATGCATGATATATTCATATTTATTCCAAAGCTTGCTATGGATGGATATGAAATATTTTTTATCTCAGGAGGACTTAAATCCTTTATCTCAAAATTATAGAGGGATGAATTTACGGAGTTATTTGATGAATCAATTGCATATATGAAAAAGGAGTAGTTTCCTATCAAGCTATATGTTCTATTGCAGAAGAAAGTATTTCCTGTTCTATTGCTGAATATGCTGAAGTTTTCATGAGTTAAGTTAGGATATGTTATATTCAAAAATACATCACTTACATTCACATTATCCGTGACAATGCATGATATTCTTACATATTTCCCAGCATCTTGAACTGGTGGGGTTGCTACAACATCACTTATTGAGGGTGGAATATTATCTTGCCATAATACCGTCAAATTTACTCTTATTTTTCCACTTCCTCCATTTGAATTTATTGATATGTTGCATACATAGTTGCCCGCACTTAATCCAGTTGTATTTACTGTTATTTTTATCTCATCACGCTCTCCTGATGATGAGCCAGTTGTTACATTTAAAGAAAGCCATGTACATGTTTCACTTAAATTATAGTAAAGAATACCACTTCCACTATTCCATATCTCAAATGTTGATTCTGCGGTTGTATTTTGCAATAAATTGAAGTCAAAATATGCAGGATAGTAGGAGAGAACTGGAGCAAATCTTCTTATTTCAAATGTTGAATTGCTTTCATCATATCCGGAATTGCTTGCATAATCATATGCAACTACTTTAATTTTGCAATTTGTTGAAGGTGTATCTGGAATAAGCCATTCATATATTCCATCATTTTCTGTTCCTATAAATATTGGATTATATGTTACTCCACCATTTGTTGAGTAATAGATAGCTATTGATTGAACACCATAATCATCTGTTGCAATCCATCTTATATTTTCAGTTGTTCCAACATATAATATTTCTCCTCCATTTGGATAAATAACTTGCACAACTGGAGGAGTAGTATCAATTGGAATTACTGTCAAATTTACTCTTATTTTTCCACTTCCTCCATTTGAATTTATTGATATGTTGCATACATAGTTGCCCGCACTTAATCCAGTTGTATTTACTGTTATTTTTATCTCATCACGCTCTCCTGATGATGAGCCAGTTGTTACATTTAAAGAAAGCCATGTACATGTTTCACTTAAATTATAGTAAAGAATACCACTTCCACTATTCCATATCTCAAATGTTGATTCTGCGGTTGTATTTTGCAATAAATTGAAGTCAAAATATGCAGGATAGTAGGAGAGAAATGGGATCAAGTCAGTTTGAACATTTACACTCCCATTTACAACAATTAAATCTGTTGTTCCATGAACTATCGGATTTTCAATATTTATATAGGATGAGCCAGTTCCTATGGCGGTGAAATTTATTATTGCAAAGGTGCCTTCCTGCGTCTTCGATGTGCTGGAGACCGCCATTATGTAGCTTATTTTGCCAGCGGTATTGTCTATTACTATAGTTAAGTTTCCGAGCCAGGTTTCGAACATCCCGCCATTTGTCACGCTATTTGCCCTTAAAATCGAGGGATTGAATGAGATGTTGCAGGCGGCGGATGAAACAGGTGAGGCGGGGGTAATATTTATTCTTACAGAAAATGAAGAATTCAAATTTACTGTTTGCGATGATGGCACTATTGATATGGTGTGCTTGCTATCCGCAACTGCTAAATTTAAGGAAGCCAGAACAAGCATTAAACAGATTATAATTTCCTTCTTCATTTTTTTCACCTTTTATTATGTAATATAAAACTCTATTTAAATTTTCACAAAATAAAAAGAGAAGGAGGGGATTATTTCTTTGGCTTCTTTTCTTCCTTCTTTTCCTCTGTTTCCTTTTTTTCTCCCTTGCTTCTTCTCCTCCAGATTGCAAAGACTGCTATTGCTATTATGATGAGTATTACTATTATTATCAGATATAGCCATATATTCACTTTTTCAGCTTTTATCTCTATCTGTATGACTTTTTCTGCGGTTGCGCCATCGTTGTCTTTTACAATCAATGTTACATTATATGTTCCTTCTTTTTCGTATGCATGCTTTGGATTCTGCTCATAGCTTATATTTCCATCTCCAAAGTTCCATGTCCAATTGACAATGCTTCCATCCTCATCCGTTGAAAGGGAAGTGAAGTTGATATCTTCCTTTGGTTTTGGTTTATCCGGAGAATATGTTATCAATGCTGTCGGTGGCTTGTTTCTTACTTCTATTATCTGTGAAGTTGAGGCATTTGCTCCCTTATCATCTTTTACTGTTAATTTAACCACATATGTGCCATTATCTGCGTATTTATGAGTTGGATTTTGGGCATAACTTATGTTTCCATCTCCAAAGTCCCATGTCCAATTTACTATGCTTCCATCTGGATCATAGCTTCTATCTGCAAAGGTTATTGTATCTGTATCATATGGTTGCAATGGACTGTATGTGAAGTTTGCAACAGGTGGCTTGTTCTTCTGAATTGTAAATGAGAATGAATTGATTGAGCCAGTATTTCCTGCATTATCAACGGCATAATATTCTACAGTATGGCTTCCTTCTGATGAAACTGTATGGCTTCCATAGGAGTCACTAATAGTGTAGCTTGTTCCATCTATCTTATAAATTATTCTGCTTACTCCTGAAACAGTATCTGAGGCAGAGAATGAAATTGTTACATCTGTTGTGTATTTTCCATCAACAAGCGTACCAGCTAGGCTATGGCTTGCGGTTGGAGCTGTTTTATCTATTTTAATTGATATGTTCTTTTCTGCTTCCGTGTTTCCTAAATTGTCTATGCTGTAATAATAAATTGTATGCTGTCCCTCGCTTGAGATTGTAACATTTGATGTATATTCATTCCAAGCACCAGCATCAATCTTATAATATATTTTATTTACTCCACTTTTTTCGTCGGTTGCTGTTAAATTCAAAATTACATTGCTCTTATACCAGTTATTATCTCCGATTGTTCCCTGCAAGTGAGTTGTTTCTGGTGGAGTATTATCAACATAAACTGTTTGATTATGCCATGCAGTATTTCCTAAGTCATCAATTGAAGTTATGTTAATCCAGTGAGTGCATTCTTCATCAATTGTAAAGCTGAGTGTTGCTGTTCCGCTTGTTACATTATTCCATTCATCATAAATTAATTGTCCAGTTGATGCATTATATACTTTTACATTTAGATGAACTGAGCCAACAGCACATAGGCCAGTATCTGTTGAATTTAGATAAATTGTTGTTTGAGATGTTATATGCTCATTGTATATTGCTCCTTCAAATTCTTTTGTTATTGTTGGCTCGCTATTATCAACTTTTACTTCTATGCTCTTTATTTCTTCTTCATTTCCAAGATAATCAACTGCATAGTATTCTATTGTATGAGTGCCTTCATCATCTATTGTAAATGGAGAAGTATATTCAATCCATGTTGCTCCATCGAATGAATAGTAAATTGCTTCTACTCCTACCCCTATATCAACTGCTGTTAATGTTATTTGCGTGGCTGAAGTAATCCAGTGATTTGTTCCATCAAAATAATAAGGTAAGCCAAATGTTAATGTTGTTTCTGGTGGAGTTAAATCAGCTTCAAGAGTTGCATTCTGAGTTATGACATAGAGAGGTGGATAAGTATCAACATTTATTATATTAATTTCACTTATTCCTGTCTGTTTTGCCTCAAATTCTATTGTTGCAAGCAACCCTTCTTCTGTTACGGGTGGAGCTGGCGGAAGTTGTGTTACACTTACTATGACGGATCCTTTCGTATTATTTATAATTGGGTAAATAAAATTGAATAATCCGCCGTCGATAACATTTGTTACACTGAAATTATCTGGATCAAAAATTATTTCAAAGCCAATAGCGCTAATTTCATTTCCATTTGGATTTAAACTGATATTGAATGTTGCCTTATCCTTTGTTATTTGATATGCCGGCTCAATCAGCAAATACACAGGTGGATTTCTTATTTCAACTGTTGCATTTTCAAAAACAAGAGGATAGGGATGGTTTTCTACATCTACAACCATACATAGTGGTTCACCATTCTCAGTTTCAGGATCAAAGTTTATAGATGCATTTCCTGCTTCTTTTGCTTTAAATGTAATTGTTGCAAAAACGCCGCCGGAAGCAGGCTGATCTAGGAAGGTGAAGCCCATAATATTATCTATTCTACCAGCTGTATTGTTTATTATCCCACTACTGTTTAAACTTTCAAACATATCTCCATTTTCAACTTTTATTGCCTCAAGAAGGGTTGAATTAAATTCAATGAAACACTCCACTGCATAGATATTTTCTGCCTCCACAACAATATCAACTGTAAATTCTTCTCCTTTCTCAACTGCCTGGAATGATGGCGATATGCTCATTTTTGGAATATAAACTTCTACCCTAACTGTTGCTTCATTGCTCCATGCTCCTTCATTGTCCTTAACTTTATATTTGAACTCATCAATGCCTGTAAAGCCCGCATCTGGTGTATATAATACTGTTCCATCTGCATTTACTGATACACTTCCATGGGCTGGAGCTTGAGTAATTTCTATGCTTGCTAAATTTATGCTTCCATCTGTATCATAGTCATTTTCCGTTACATTTATCAAAACAGGAAAGTTTTGAGGTGTTTTTACTTCATCATCAACTGCAACAGGTGCCTCATTTACTGGATTTATTGTTATTGTAACTGTTGCAATGTTTGAATAATCTTGTCCATCATATGCCTGATATGTAAATGTATCCTCGCCGTTATAATCTGCATCTGGAGTATATGTAAATGAACCATCTGGATTTAATGTTAAAGTTCCATGAGCTGGAGCATCAACAAGAACAGCTGTTAAAGTATCTTCATCTGCATCATAATCATTTGCCAGCACTCCTGTTGAAGCATCTATGGTTAATGTTGTATCTTCATCTGTTTCATAGCTGTCATCAACTGCAACAGGTGGAGTGTTTATTATTAAACCAAGATGAATTTCATTTACTAATATTTCTCCTGCTTTTATTGTGAAGTTCTCTGAATGTGATGGATAACCTTCTTTTTCTACCTCAATTGTATATTCTCCTGGAGGCATTGTAAAGCTTGCATATCCATTTTCATCTGTCCAATCCCCTACATGATATGAATAGTCTTCATTGTATATTTCTACATATGCATCTTCTATTGGATTTCCTTCGCTATCATAAACATATACTTCTTTTGTTGCAATTTCAACAACTACATTATTTGGTAATGTTTGCCCTGCTTCTATTGTAAAGGTTTCTTTATATACAACATAAGAGCTGTCTGAATAGATGTCATCTACTTTAATTGTATATTCTCCTGGAGGCATTGTAAAGCTTGCATATCCATTTTCATCTGTCCAATCCCCTACATGATATGAATAGTCTTCATTGTATATTTCTACATATGCATCTTCTATTGGATTTCCTTCGCTATCATAAACATATACTTCTTTTGTTGCAATTTCAACAACTACATTATTTGGTAATGTTTGCCCTGCTTCTATTGTAAAGGTTTCTTTATATACAACATAAGAGCTGTCTGAATAGATGTCATCTACTTTAATTGTATATTCTCCTGGAGGCATTGTGAAGCTTGCATATCCGTTTTCATCTGTCCAATCCCCTACATGATATGAATAGTCTTCATTGTATATTTCTACATATGCATCTTCTATTGGATTTTCTTCGCTGTCATAAACATATACTTCTTTTGTTGCAATTTCTCCGCTACCAACATGCGGAACCTGAGCAAGGGTGGGCAAAGAAGAAAATAAAAGAATAAAAGAAAGGAAGAAGATTAGTCCTTTCCTAGTGTCTTTCTTCATCATTTGTTTTCACCCCTTTTAACCTGTCCATTTCAGTATTAGCATGTATATGTCTCCTGCATCTATTTTTCCGCTGTTATCCAGGTCATATATCTGCACTGTCTCCCAATCTGGGCTGCTTGTATCTTTGAACCAGTTTGAAATTATGTAGTATAAATCAATCACATTTACTCTTCCATCTCCATTGAAATCTTCTTTGATTGGAGGCACATAGCAGCTTGCTTCTGCAACTGGCTCACCCTTTGCATTTCCAAGATTATCTTCTGCATAGGCATAGAATTCATAGTATCCTGGCTTGTAGTAGCAGAATTCGCTTGGCTTGTATATGAAGCTGAATGTATAACTGCTTCCATTATAGCTTCCATATTCCTGCCATTCTGTCCATGTTGAGCCATCGCTGCTATATCTGAAGTATAGTTTTATCAATTTAACTCCAGCAATTTCATCATTTGCATTTATTGTGATATCAAATGGCATTGTGCTATTGTTTCCTATAACTATGCTTGTTTCTGGTGGGCTATTATCAATTATGAATTTCTGCTTCATTTCATCGCTCATCTGTCCGCGCATATCACTTGCCTTGAAGAACAGATGATATACTATGCCTTCGCTCAATCCGAAATCCTCTGGGGCGAAGCTTACACTTCCATATCTTGCTCCAGAGAAGCTCGGTGTTTCATACCACATTGTTCCATCAAAGCTCCAGTATATCTTATCAAGTCCAACATAGTTTTCTTCTGGCATATCTGTTGCATTTAAGTATATCATTGTATTGCTTGTAATTGCATGACCAGTTTCTCCATCGAGTTCTATTTCAATTGATGGCTGTCCATATTCCTTTGCTATCACTGGTGGCTCTCTATCAAGAGCAACGAAGCATTCAGCATCATATGTTCCATGCTCATATGGTGGCACTTCTTCATTGCCCAGGCAATCATAGGCAATGCTTATGAAGCGATACCATCCTCCACCTTCTGGAGCATTGAAGCTGAATGTTTGATTTGGAACATCAAGGCGCTGCTCATATGGAATGTTGAATGTTGTATAAAGCATCCAGTCGCTCCATGTTATATTGTTTTCGCTGTATGAGTAATAAACCTCTACCTTGCATACTCCTACTGGTCCACTTACTTCGCTTCCATGGTCAACAATATCAACAACATCTATGTCGAATGGAATTTCATCTCTCTCATATGGAATTATTTCATCCACTCTTGAAGTAGGTGGCATATAATCAATGTAGATATGCTGTTTGCTCTTCTGCTTATCTTCAACATGTCCAACATTATCAACAGCCCAGTGATATATTTCAATTATTGTCTTGTTCAAGCTTGGGCGGGCATTGAAGTAATCCTCAACAGTTGCATCTGGATCATTTAATATTATCTTCACTGCTTCCTCAACAGTAAAGTAATGTTTGCTATGGTTTGCATCATTTAATTTCCATAGCAATATTGGCTGTTCATTCCAGAACTGATACCATATTTCATTTACTCCACTATCCCATGCGAAATCTTCACTTGCATTCAGCCATATCTTTGTATCCGGTCTTACCCAGTGAATTACTTCATCTCCAGCAATTGTTTCCTCAACATATGGCATTTCAAATTCTTTCTTTGTTCTTGGAGGTGTGCAATCTATAATAACATCCTGCTTCTTCTCTCCTTCTGTCATATTATTGTAATCATACACTATCCAGTGTATTTCATATTTGCCACATGCGAAAGAGTTCGCCAACTCGCCAAGGTGTATCCATATTCGTATGTATTCTCTTCCCTCTTCATCGTACCATTTGTCGCATTTGATTCCATCGCCTACCGATGGTATATCACTTGTATATACTCTTGTCCAGGATTTGAGTGGTTCTTTCCAGCCAGATGCATATGGATCGCCTAATGTAACCTTATATGAGCCCGGTGTACCACTTATCTCTTTAATGAGATAGAATAGTGTCTCACCAGGATGATACGGACTGGTTGTAAGCCAACTAATAGTTACATAATCGCCATAGTCCCATACCTTATTATTATTACTGTCTATACCTGAAATAATCCAGCCAACCAAGTCACCATCCATATAGACAGGCGTATTTGCCGGAAGTATCTGATTTGTGGCTAAATACACATCTACGCTCTCGCCCATCCATCTCCATACTGTGTACTCGATATACCATATTCCTGTCTGACAATCTGGATTTCTTGGCAGATCCGTTGTATTTATTACAACCCATGAGCAATTCTGGAAGTAATATACATTTGAAGTTTCATTGTAATATAGGTTGCCATTTGTTATTTCAAAATCTAATTTGCTTTCTGGCGCCTTATCATCTACGCCCACATGCCATACAACTGGCTCTTCTGTATTGCATAAATCATCCTTGCTGAAGTAATATAACCAGTGCTCGCATCCCTCAGTGAAATAGAATGGCTCTTCATAATGCATCCAGTATATGTAGCCACCAAATGGCGGATTCTGTCCAAACCAGAAATCTTCGTCATCGTTAAACTGTATTAAGTCAGCATGCTGTGAAACAACTATGCTGCTTCCATTTATTGCTCCTGGAGTGTCTGGAGTTGGATAGAATTCATATAAGCCACTGCTCTCATTATACCATACCCATCTATAATATGTATTGTTCTGCCAGTTATATGGATAAATGCATGCCTCGCCAGAATGATTTGCATAGAAGTGCACATCATCATTTATACATATTACTTCTGGCTTAACCTCTTGTGGTGTATAATAGGTTTTGTTACCACTCTCATTATTCTTCGGTATCCATGGATGCTCTCCCCAGCTGATGCCAAGCCATGTTTCTGGTGGTGTACCATCTACATACCAGCGCTCGTGCTTAAGTTCGCTGCTATGGCATAATTTATCCTTTGCAAAGTAGTATAAATCATGTGTGCAATTCTCTGGTAGATGGGCTTCAAATGAAATATATCCAACTCTTGAATCATTATCATATTCGTCATTATCATAAATTGCCCACCAATAGTAGTCATAAATTTCCTCATCTTCCTCGCTTATTCCTGGAATTTCACATCCACATAGATATTCATCTCCATATCCTTCTCCTTCCTCGCCATTCACTTCATATCTCCAGTATATTGCATCTATTCCAACAGCGCATTCATTTTCTGGCAGGTCAGAAGCATTTATTGTTATCGGAGCACATGCTCTGAGGAAGCCATGTGAAGTTATATCAACCCAGAAGATTGCCCAGTAATCAGTATTATGATTTCCATATCCATTTGGAGTATGGAAGTAGAATACTATCTGTATGTCCTGTCCATAATAGTCCCAGAGAGGAATGTCCTCAATATCATCATGCACATCACTGCTAAATGATTTCAACAGATGCCATGTTCCGCTTTCATCTATTAGATATACATATGCAGAAGCATAATCGCTCTCGAAATAGTGCCTGAAGGTTAAATTGCTGAATTTTGGCAAATCATAAATTACAGGTGAATATAGATATTCTTCCTGCTCACCATAATAATAGCCATGCACAACAGCAGCATCCGCTATACTTCCATCAAACCATGGGCTGACATATTGCTCCCATCCATAATAGCAGTTGCCGGCATAATTTCCTTCTCTTCTCCAGTCTCCATATTCAGTTAAGCCATCTGTTGGCGGGAATCTTGGAACAGCTACTGCATCAACTGTATGCTTGTACATATCAAATTTATCCTCAAATATCGCTTCTTCGACTTCTCTTATTTCAACCTTTATATCATCCACGAACCATCCCTCATCTGTTGTATAGTAATTGCTATAGAACCTGAATCTTATCTTAATTATCTTTCCTATATAGTTGCTTAAATCAATGAATTCCTGCACCCAGTCCCTGCTTCCAGAATAACTTGCAAGTTGTTGCCATGTTCCATCTGCATATACTTCAACATATGCTGCATCACCATAATCATTGTCCATATCATATTTATGCCAGAAAATTAGCATTGCTTTCTTTCCAGCATAGCCAGTAGTTAAATCAATATCCCCGCTTATAAGTGCATCATTCATGCAATTTAGATATTGATAAGCTGGCTCAACTCCACAATACCATGAATGATTTTCAGAATGAGAATCATAATCTGTTACATGCCATTTGCTTGTTTCAAGCATCTCCGCATTCCAGTTTGCAAGTGTATTGAAGAAATCGGGAGTGAAATAAAATTCTGTTTCATTTTTTACAGTAACATTATCTATGAATACTCCATTATACTGGCCGTTATAACTATCATCGCTTACAAACCTGAATCTTATCCATACCGTTGAATTTCCAATATATTGAGACATATCTATTGTCTTTGTTATCCATCCACTCTGCCCGCTGATTGTTTCAAGAACTGTCCAGTTAATGCTGTCATTGCTTGCTTCAATGTATAAATTATCATCGGTTTGCAAATAGTACCATATATTGAATGACAAACTAACTGTACCTGTTGCACCTGATAAATCAATTGGATTTTTAATTGTTAAGGTATCATCCCAGTTGCATGCATATAGCCCGCCTCCATTTTGAGCATTTCCAAGGCTTAAATCTCCGCACCATGCTGCTGGCTTATTTGGAAGATTTTCGCTCCATCCTGGAGAGGGCGGAGAAGCAACTGGTAACCTATTTACAAGCTGCCAGTAGCTTGTCTGCTTAACAGTTAAATCATCTATGCTCCATATTATGCTATTTTCAACATCATCATCAAGCAATGTTGCAATTCTATGAATTGAGCCAACCCATACATCATCTACCAGCAGACCGTTGTATGGGAATACATTGCTTAAATAATAGCAGTGGAAGCCAATATATACTTCCTGCCCAGCATATTCTGATAAATCAATTTCCACATGCCTGTAAGATGTGTCGCTGAATATGCCAGAATCCCATACCTCAACAAATGCACTTGTATCTGTCTGTGTGGTTATGTTATTTACTCCAACCTTTAAGCCAGCAGAGCCACCATAATATACCTTATACCAGAATGTTAGATTTCCATCTTCTGGAATTGTTATCTTTGGAGTTATTAACCATGCACATGGTGAGCTATAAGTCCATGCCATTGCCGCATATCTTCCAGAATGAGCAATATTATCTTGCCACAGGAACAATGGCTCTTCTGATTTTATGCTCCATGTGCTTCCATCTCCATCCACAACTGCCCATCCATTTCCAAATGGTGCCTCAAAGCTTTCATATAAGCTTGTGGTTGTGTTTCCAATTGCTCCATGCTCTGGAAGTATTTCCTCTACTTCTGGCGAACTTGCATCTACATAATAAATCTGATGATGCAATGTGCTATTATGGCATGCCCTATCCTTTGCAAAGTAATACAAATCATGCTGGCATTCCTCATTGAATACTATTCCTCTGCTATCATCATATATGAACCACCAGTAGTTTGCTATTTCTGGAACATCCGGCTGAATTTCGCTTCCATTCCTTGCTGCTGGATGCCCTGGCACTGGATAATAGTTTCCATTCCATTCATACCTGTAATAAATGTTTTCTATGCCCGATGGATGGTCTCCTGGGTCATAAGCAGATAAATTGATTCTTACTCCGGCTCTCAGATATTGAGTTACATTCTCCACTTCAGCCCACCATTGCCATACTCCCATTCTTAAGAATTCAAGATTATCATAAACATTGATTGTATAAACCAAGGATGAGCCCGCTGGAACATTTACTGTATAAACCTTGTAATTTACATCGCTTCCGTTTTCAAGAGTTATTCCACTATCACCAAAGATTTCCTCAACATGCAAACGCAATATTAAATCATGTGTCATATCGTTATTGTATATTGTGAAGTTAATATATTGTATCTTATCTCTATATTGCCCTTCTGGATTTGGTATCCATCCATCTGCATAGCTCCAATACCATGCATCTCTTACATGGAATGTTCCTTCAAGCCAATCTGTTTCATTTTCAAAAGTATCATCAACATCTATTTCAACAGGTGTGTAGTAGCCATGCTCTGGATGTTCCTTGCTTACTACTGGTTCAAACTCATCAACTTCATAAACCTGCATATATACTGGCGTGTGATGGCATACATTGTCCTTTGCCCAGTAATACAACCAGTGCACGCACTCCTCATAGAAATGCACACCTATGCTTTCATCATATTCATACCATAAATTATAACCATTGAAATAATAATCAATTTCTTCCTCGCTGTAATATTGAGTTATATCAACAATCTTTTCTCCATGCGGGGCATCTGTTTCATTTGCTGGATGACGAATTTGCTCATCCCAGCCAATTTCATAGGCATAATATATTCCCTCTATTCCACTTGCACATGGATTTTCACGATATGCAACAATTGCAAACTTCCAGTCGCCTTCTGACTGCTCACTGCTTATATACGGTGCTCCCGCTGAATATACATCAACATCTGCATGATACCAGTGCACAAGTGAGCCATTTTCACGGAATGCATCAATTATATAGGTATGCCCTGATTCAACACTGACTGGTTCATCAAAGACAAATTTCACCCACTCGCCCGTGCTGGAACCTGTGAGATGAACTGTTTTACTGCCGAGCTCATTTCCAGGAAGGAATGGAACATCATTATGGAGGTATAGTGTAACATTTGCATCTCCTGTCCAGTCAAGCCACAGCCACACCTCATTTATTGCGGAAATGTTCTCACTTACCTGGAAGGTCTGGGCATCCCAAGGCCAGTTTGGAATGCTCTGCCTTAATTGAAGTTCATCTTCTCTGTCACCCAGATTCTGGAACTGGTCAACAAGTTTAAGTATGTCGGGCATATCCTTTGCTGTTAGATTAATTCTATCACATGCCCTTATATATGAAACTGGCTTGAGTTTAATATCTCCCTCGCTTATCTCTTCAACCAACCATTCTGATTCCTTTCCTGTCTTTGTATTGTAAAGGATGAAATGAGTTACATTGTAATTTATAACTACATAATATGTGCTGAATTCTGGATAAACTTCATGCCATAGCGAGCCATCTGCAAATGGATCTTCTCCTCCAACATATTCAATATACATATATTCCTCATTTGTTTCATTGTATAGATATGCTGTAAATGTTTGATAGTCGCTAAAATCATATTCAATGCTCCATTCTGATTCTTCTCCTGTTTGATTCTTAAGTATTACATCATTGTTATATCCTACAATTTCATAAATGTTGCAGTAATCTGGATAAACTTCATGCCATAGCGAGCCAATTTCAAATGGCTCTTCTCCTCCATGATATACGAGATATATGTATTCATTATTTGTTGTAGTGTATAAATACAATGTATATGCTATTGGTTCAACTTGATATAACCTATCTACATTATATTTTTCATCATGCATAATCCAGTACAAGTTTCCATATTTTTCAAAACCATCTATCAGATAATACCCTCTGCCATATTCTGGATAAAGCTCTTCATAAACTATCCCACCATCATCAACATCAACAAGAGGATGCAAGTATATTGATTCCTCTTCCTTGTAGCACCATGGATGCTCTTTGCTTACTTCTGGCTCAAATTTATCAACATAAATTTCTTCTATTAAAACATCGCTGACTATTGAATTATCTAGCCAATCACTTGCATTATAGAAGTAATAAATCTTATGATAGCATTCTTCCTCAAAGTGCAATGTTATTGAAGGTGTTTGTGGGGTAATCTCCCACCATAGCTCACCACCTATATTCACAACTTCTCCATATTGAGTATCATTTTCATTCATAGGATGTTTCTCTATGTAAGGAGTTGTGAAGTTTGTATATTCATATCTGAAATAGAATATGAAATCGCGCCATCCTACCCAGCATTCTGGCTCATCAGTTAAGTTGAGATAAAATTCCTTGCATGCCCTTACAAACATCTTTCCTGTCTGCTCATCAAAGTAGAAGCCATGTTCATCTGGATATTCAACTTTAAGCTTTGGCGGGCTGTTGTCAACATAATGGGTTTGATTTACAATTCGAACATTTCCAACAAGGTCTTCAGCTCTTATCTCAATATAATGAGTGCATTCCTCATGGAATTTAATTCTTGTAAATTCTATCTCATCACCTATTGCAACATACCAGTATTTTCCATCAATTAGAGTTATATTGCTATTTCCACAATATGCATCAGTTAAATCAATTGGATGCCATGTTTCATTGAAATATATTCTATACATCAGGCTCTTCAATCCAACTCCACCCATGCATCCCTCATCCCATGAAGACAAATCAAGAATTGCCTGACTTGTTAGCCATGTATTGTTGAGATGGTCAACAAGTGTTTCATTGTACAGTGAATACATATATGGATAATTATATGGATAAATTGCATAATATTCAATCTTGAATGTGAAGTCCCATGAATTTTTTATTTCTCCATCTACCATTGCAACTCCATCCGCATATGGCCCTGGATTCGGATAATTGCTCTTTGCCTCCCATTTGATTGGTGGTTGGCCATAGTAATTCAATCCAATCCAGTAAGTAGCGCCATGCTCAACATATAACCTCTCTGGCAGGTGGAATTGTAGCCATCCAGTATAATCTCCATCTCTATATAGCGGTTCAGTTTCTGCAAGCAAATCGCCTGGTTCGCCCTCATCGTCTCCATAAATTTCTATCCATATTGGATATGCGCTGTTAAATGTTCCATTTACATAAACACTTACCGCATCTATATAGCTCCATGGTGCCTTGAAGCTCTGATAATCAGTTGTACTTGTATCTGAACTGTTATTCCTCTCTATTTGCTGAAGAGCGGTTATTTTTTCTATATCTTTTCTTATTGCTGGAGGTGTGCAATCAACCATATCTTTTTCTTTAAATGTATAATTATTGCCAACATAGTCAATTGCCCATATTTCTGGCTCATGGAAGCATTCTCTATATCTTTCTGGCAAATCTCCAAAGTGGAATAGATAAGATATCTTTCCATATTCTGGATTTAAGTCCTTTACTACAATTGTTATATTTTCAACATGCCATGTTTGAGGCATATTATAAAATCTTATATAATCGCAATAATCCAAAGTACCATTTCCATTATCAGTCCAGTTGGTAATATTATATTCATCCCCTTCATAGTACCATGTTGTATTAACTGGGTTTGAGAGCAATTTTCCTAATTCTGTTGTTGTTGTATTAACAATAATTGTTGCATTTTGGCTTTCATCATAAAGCGTCATTGTTATTTCAGCAAGGTTATCAACAACAACAATCTGATCAACAGGTGTAAGGAGTTGCTGTTGCCCTCCTGGAACTCTTGTCTCATTCCAATATATATTCATTCCAAACATCCATACTCCTACTCCTCCTCCGCATCCATCATCTGTAACATTAAACCATATAGGAGTTGAGCAATTCACCCATAGCCATCCCCGCTCATCAATATATTTTGGCTCTCCTATTGTTTTATTTATTGTTGGAGGTGTTGCATCAACCGCAATATCAACTGAATATTGTTGATGCTCATGCCCGAGATAATCAACTATATCCCATTTTATTTCATGGAAGCATTCCTCATTGAAGCACAATTCAACTGTAATAAATCCAACTCTCTTATCAGTATCATTTGCATCATTGTCATGAACTTTAACTTCCTTAATCTTTTGATAATTATTTGGCTCATTTGGATTCCACCATATTGAATAATTGAGCCACTCTACTCCAGAAGCACATCCTTCTGGCAAATCATAGGCATATATTATCATTGGAGTACATTTCTTGATTGCGGTATAAATATCTCCTCCATAATTCAAAATTGAATTTGGCTCACCAAATTCATATTCCTCTTCTCTTGGTGATGGGCTATTATCAACATAATGAATTTGCCTATTAACTGGCTCACTATTTGTTCCATTTCCTGCATAGAACTCAATTATATGCTCACATTCCTCAGGAAGATTGAATGGACCTTCATATTCAGTCCAATCTCCACCATTTATTCTATATAGTATTCTATCATAATCTCCTTCTGCTTCAAGAGTAAATGATGTTTCATTTGTTACATAGCTCTTTTCAATTCCATAATACCATGAATGGCTTGCTGATTTTCTTCTATGATTGGTTATATGCCATAATCCATTATATGTCCAATTCTGCACTCCATTTTCAACATCATCGCTAAATGGAACATTTCCTCCAAATTCAGTTATCCTTATGTCATCTATATACCATCCTTCCCAGTAATTATATGACTCATTAACTGTATTAAATTCAAATATTATTACAATTTCATCTGGGACATATGCGGATATATCTATGCTTTCATACACCCATGCGGGCGGGGTGTTAAATCCTCCTGATCCATAATATAAGTAATCCCTATCCTCTGGCTCAGTCGGATTACTATCTGGATTTAAAGTTTTTAATAAATTCCAATTGTATCCTCCATCAGTTGAAATATATACATTCATTAAATCACAGCTTGATGGCTCCACTCCTTCAATTTGCCACCATGTCCAGAAAGATAGCCAAGCAACATCTTGGGTAACATTTATTATAGGAGAAACGAGATAGCCATGATTTGCAGAGCCATTGTCAAAATCATATTTTTTGAATTCTGGCTCACCAACTGTTTTTGTTGTCTTTGGTGTTCCAAGAGTTATGTTCAGCCACATATATCCCTGGTTATCAATTTCACTTTCATCAATATATGTAAAGCTTCTTCCTTCCCTTCCATCATAAGTAGCAATTGCAAGCAGTGGATCGCCATCGTACCATTCCATCCATGGCGGAGCTGATGTCCCTCCTCCAAGAGTTATGCTATACCTGCCATCTACATCTGTTATATTTTCTCCCCATGCTCCTGTATGTTCATCTCTTATTCTTACAGTTGCTCCCTCCAAAGTATAGCCATTTTCATCATATACATATCCAGTTATAGTAAATGGATCCGTCTTCGCTTTTGTTTCAAGAAGCATCATTAATCCTGTTCCAAGCAACAGGATTGCTACTGCGGTCACTATACCCCTTCTCAACACCAAACTACCTATCGCATTTTTTTCTTTCATTTTTATCCCCCTAATAGATTGCATCGTTAGGAGAAATATATTCGCTATTTATATAAATTTCTATTTTTTTAGCCATCATCCCTTATGCCAGATTTCAAAAACAAGCTTATCTTCTTATTTTCCCAAAGTCATCATAGAATAAGGAAGAATAACTCAAGATTGAATGCATGCTTAGGAAAAGAAATTAAATTTGCAAGGAAAACTGATGAAATAATCTCTTATTTCCATTTTCTCATCGCAATGAGTATTGCTAAAATTATGACAAAAATCTCAAACCCGGGTGTTTTTTCTTTCTTTTCATAAACAACTATTTCTTTTGAAATGCTTCTGCTGAAACTATTGCATGAAACTGTTAATTTTACATTATATTTTCCTTCTTTTTCATAGGCATGCTTTGGATTTTTTTCATAACTAAAATTTCCATCTCCAAAATTCCATGTATAATTTGAGATTGAACCAATTGAATTATCTATAAATGAAATATTTTCATCTATTTTTGGCTGAGAAGGAGTGAAGATAAAGTTTGGATTTAAATCAACATTTAAGGGTATATCTAATTTTAATGGCTCATCTGATGAAATTATTATTTCTTTGTAACCATAGAGGCATGAGCAATTTTTTCCTCTTGCCCTAAAAATTATTTTATCCCCTATCTCCCAATTATAGGGAGGTGAGCCGAAAGTTAAAACATACGCACCATTTTCATCACTAATTGCATTTAATTTTTCACCGCTCCTTTCATTTATTGCCTCAATTTCTATGTCTGGAAGAAAATTTCCTTCATAATATACATACCCATATATCACTAAAGGATTAGAAGCAAAAACAAAAGAAGGAAAAAGGGTTAGTAAGGCGGTTGCAAGAAGCTTCTTCCGCCATCCCATGCTATCACACCACCTTTGTTTCTGAATATAAACACTGCATCACCAATGGAAATGTCGAAGTCACCAGGTGGGTGGCCAACTATGTGTTCAGGTGCCCATGTTTGATTCCATGCCCTCCATCTTCCTACTTTTGTACAATTGCTTATATTGCTTCCAAGTGTGCTTGCATTTGTATTTTCAATGTTTGCCCATCCTATCAAATTGTAGCCAACATATAACGATACATCTATCTCTTCTATCAAACGACCTTCAATTGAAAAATTCTTTTGCTCTGTTAATTGTGTAAATATCCAGTAGCCCATGCCAGAAACTATTTCAAAGTTGTTTTTATCTGGAATTTCCGCAACCCATGATTCGTATCTCTGGATAGACGCATTAAATCTAACAATAACTGTAACATTGCATCCTTGGCTATTTAGGAAATTACCTAATTCCTTTGCATTTGTTATGCTTTCATTTTTAACTGGAATTGTAAGCATATTCCACTTTGGATACAAAGTATAGGTATGCACATATTTTACGCATAATATTGCTTCTGGTAATGTGGTTTCATTTGGCAATGGCTCATGATTTCCAAGTAAATCATATGCCACTGCATAGAATTGATAATATCCAGAGCCATTTGAAGCATTGAAGCTCCATTGCCATGGTGAATTGTTTAATGTTTCCAGCTCTATCCATGGACTAAATGAAGAATTGTATCTTGAAAATCTGTAATAGAGTGTAACATTTGCTACTCCAACCGCACAACCTGGTGAATCAATTACAGTTACATTGATAGTGATTGGATTTTCTTCATTTACAATCTGGCAATATGGAGTAATTTCATCAACAGTAGCATTTGGTGAGCTATTATCAACATATACAGTTTCATTATGCCATGCAGTATTTCCTAAATTATCTATTGCAGTTATATTAATCCAGTGCTCACATTCTTCTGGAATTGTAAAGTTAATGCTTGCTGTTCCACTTGTTACATTATCCCATAGATTATAGATAAGCTGTGGAATTTCTCCAGTTGCATTATATACTTTAACATTTAGATGAACTGAGCCAACTGGGCATAATCCATCATCTGTTGAATTTACCCATATTGTTGTTTGAGAAGTGATGTGGTCACTATATTTTGGTCCTTCAAATTCTTTTGTTGTTACTGGTGGAGTATTATCAACATATACTGTTTGATTATGCACATTTTCGACATTTCCTAAGTTATCCTCAGAATAATATTCAATATAATGCAAGCATTCTTCAGATAGAGTAAATGGTGAGGTATATGTATTCCAATTGCTCCATGAGCCATTATGCCATATTCTATAATATGTTGCTTTTACTCCACATGTACATGTTCCTCCATCATTTGCACTTAGTGTTATTAATGTTGATGATGTTATCCATTCATTTGTTCCATCTGTATAATATGGAGTTCCATATGTCTTTGTAGTTGTTGGTGGAGTATTATCAACATAATGTGTTTGATTATGTAGTGTCTCCTTGTTGGTTGCATTGTCAACGCTGTAATACTCTATTATATGCTCACATTCTTCATGGAAATGAATTGGTCCAAAGTTTATTGAACCATTCAGGAAGTAAATATACCAGTATGTTCCATCAATTTCAGTTATATTGCTATTTCCACAATATTCATCATTTGCATTTGCTGGATGCCATTGCCCATTAAAGTAAATTCTATAATATGTTGCATTAACTCCACTTCCACTTTCACCATCTGTTGCATTTAGCCATATAGGTGTAAGGCTTGTAACCCATTCATCATTTGTACCATATTTTGGCTCTCCTATTTCTTTTGTTGTTCCTGGTGGGAGGTCAAGTAATGGAGCAAATATGCTAAATGAAGTAATGTTTGCCCATACATAATTTTCATCTGTGTTTATTCCCTTGCTTTCATACCAGTTTTCCTTATACCAGTTCACATTATATTTCCACATTTCTGAATAATCCCCTTCTTCATTTTCATAATAAATTGATAGATTAAGCCAAGATGTGCCAGTTGCATTAATATATTTACTGATGTTTCGCCAGCCTGAAGGATCAGCGGGAGGAGTTACTACTCCTTTGAGCCCGAAAGCTCCATTATAACCAAGAACTGTTACATTTGTTGGGTAAGATGAAAATTGGCAGAAGAATATTTCATTATCAGTTCCAGAAACATATAGATCCCACTCCCCATTAGATGAAAAATTGCAATAGGAAATGTTGTTATGGTTTGAGTAAGATAATAAGTGGATCCCATAATTATCATTATTCCAAACATTGTTGTTGATGATGTTGTTATAGTCGGAAGAATAGAGCCGGATGCCATTGCTATTATTCGAAACAATGTTGTTGGTGATGTTGTTATTGTTGGAGTGGGAGAGGTAGATACCATAGTCCTTGTTATTCGAAACAATGTTGTTGGTGATGTTGTTATAGTTGGAGTGGGAGAGGTAGATACCGTCCCAGCTATTATCCGAGGCAATGTTATTGGTGATGTTGTTATCCCAGGAATACTCGAGGTAGATGCCATAGCTGTTAGCTGAAGCAGTGTTGTTGGTGATATTGTTATTGTTGGAAGAAGCGAGGGAGATGCCATCGTCATTATTCGAAACAACATTGTTGTTGGTGATATTGTTATTGTTGGAAGAAGCGAGGGAGATGCCATCGTCATTATTCGAAACAACATTGTTGTTGGTGATGTTGTTATTGTTGGAAGAGGAAAGCCGGATGCCATACCACCTATTATCCGAAACAATGTTATTGGTGATGGTGTTATAGTTGGAAGAGCTGAGGGAGATGCCATCGTCATTATTCGAAACAACATTGTTGTTGGTGATGTTGTTATTGTTGGAAGAGGAAAGCCGGATGCCATACCACCTATTATCCGAAACAATGTTATTGGTGATGGTGTTATAGTTGGAAGAGCTGAGGGAGATGCCATCGTCATTATTCGAAACAACATTGTTGTTGGTGATGTTGTTATAGTCGGAGAAAACGAGGTAGATGCCATACCAGCTGTTATTCGAAACAATGTTGTTGGTTATGTTGTTATCCCAGGAAGAGCTGAGGGAGATGCCATCGCTGTTATTCGAAACATTGTTATTGGTGATGGTGTTATAGTTGGAAGAGGAAAGCCCGATGCCACAGCTGGTGTTGTTGAGTTGTGTGTTGTTGATAAGGCTTTCATTTACTTCATAAAATTCGATTCCATATTCACAGTTGTATATTGTGCAATTATTAATAGTAACATTTACAATGGTGAAGGAAGCATTATATACTTGTATCCCAATGCTTCCATTGAATATAGTGAAGTTTTCAACAAGAGTGTTATTTGCTTCAATTTTTATTCCTATTCCTCCCATAGCATCTATAACAGGATCACCAACTAAACTTATTTCTTTATTTACAACAATGTTTTCTCTATAAGGCTCTGCTGTTGTGTTAACTTTTATTATATCTCCATTGCTTGCATTATCTATTGCTTGCTGGATAGTTGGATAATCATCTGGCACTTTAATTTCCGCAGCATCTGAGGGCATAGAAATCGCTAAAATCGCTACTAACCCAAACAAAATCAGCCCATATATTGCATATTTTCTTTTCATTTTTATCCCCCTGGTAAAAAGTAAATTTAAAAACGATATATAAATTTTTTTGCAGTTTTTGAATTTTCATTTTTCATTTTTCAAATTCATTTTTTTATAGCGGATTGCTTCAGCTGGCAAATAAATTCAAATCACCAAAATCAACTCTTGCAAAAGAGTCAAATAGAATTATTTTCTCTTGTTTCAATAATTTAAAAATCATATCCTTTTAGCGTATAAAAAACCTTTAAAAGCTTTTGTGCTAATTAGAGAAATCATTTTAGCTTGAGATAGCCATCTCAATCTTTTTATATTTTATCTATAATTTTTTTCATAAAATTCTTTTATTTTTTCTTCGCCTGGCAATTCAAATTTTTTCCAGAAATTTATTACTCCTCTTAACTCTTCTTCCTTTTCCTGCCCCTCAAAAATTTCCTTCAAAAAATTGCTCCTTTCCTCAATATCTCTTTTAAAAAATTCAATTATTTCCTTTGGAGGATAGAAGCGCAATAAATTAAACCTTTCAGAAAATCCATCAATATATTCATCTACCTCCCCCGGCTTCGGAATCAAATAATTGAAAACGGGATGATGAACCCATTCCCTTATTTTCTTCTCAGCAACAAGAGCTATCAACTTCTTTGTCTCCTCCACCCTTATTTTTTCTCCCTCGCCCATCACTTTCCCTTCCAAATTGCACTGCCCAACATATCCAGTATTTACAACAAAAAATATTAACTTGTGCAATCCAATATCCGAGTAAGTTTTTAACTTCAGCCAGGCTTGATCCGCCTGCTCACCAACCATAAAATCAGTTGCCGCATACCTCCTCACCCTCTGCCCCGCTCCTCCTTCTATTGCAGAAGTTATAACTGTTTCGCAAGCACTATCAAATGCAACAGCCATCTCAGGCTCAACAACTCTCAAAATTGGCTCAAGTATATCATATCTTCTGAAACTCAATCCTTCAGCTCTAAGATATTTCTCAGCTCCCCATTTTTTATTAAGAATGCTGAATTTAAAGATAAATCTTCCATTTGTTGTCTTACTCTTTTCATAAGATTTGCATTTCAGCTTCCCCGCTTTTCCATGTGGAACAAGAGCTTCATATTCTCCTATTTTTTTCAAAACAAAATCAACACCTTCGCAATCAATATTAAGAGCAATAACAATTTCATTTTCCCTTGATGAAATCAATCCGGCCCATTCTGGCGAGCTCTCATCTATTCCTTCAGATTTAGCAAAACTGCTTGCTTCAAGTCCTATAAGTTTTATTCTATCAACTTTCCTATTTTTATAAATTGGTATGCCAACCAAAGCATCATCCTGCTCAATATCCTTTCCTATTGTAAGAGTTGTTTTTCCTGTCCCGCTTAGCCCTTTAATAATTGTTCCATCAAAGCATCCCGCATGATACGAGATCATTCCCTGCATTTCCGCTCTATTCCATACCATTGTCAAATTTGGCTTTTTAAATGCTCCTCCAAAGTAATCAATTCCAACATTAACAACTCTTCTCAAATCTTCTTTAGCTTCAGTGAAATCAAAAAGAGAGATTGGTTCCTCATAATTTTTACTTATCTCCTTTGCTTCTCTTTTATATTCTTCTGGCAATCCTTCAGGAATTATAATATTGAAGCATTTCGAAACCCCTTCAAAAGGAAAAAGCATATGCTTACCCATCCAAGCAATATATGCTGAATGAGGATTTTCAATGCTTACAAAAACCTTTACTCCAGTTTTCCACTCCTCTCCATAGCAACCATCAATCTCAATCGAACTCGCTTCTTTAATATATCTCTCAACAATCTTGAATATTTCTTTCCCCTCTTCCTCATCAAACCTTCTCTGCCCTTTTCCTAGCTTCTCCGCCATATAAAAAACCCTGTCGGGTATGCGCCCCTTCTGGCGAGATGCAAAAAGATATTGCCCATCTGAAGTTAAAGCATAATATGGCTTAAGGAATTCTTTGAAGAATTCATCGCTAGGATTTTTTATTTTCATATTTGTAATAGTTTTTTTATATACAATATTTTCCAGGAATTTTTGGAAATGGAGTTGTATATCCTATATCTTTAAGCCCGCAAATATATCTTGTTAGCCTCTCAATTCCTATACCAAATCCAGCGGATGGATAAAGCCCTTCCTTGGCAATTGAAAGATAATAAAGATAATCTTTTTCGCTCCCAACTTCCCTTATTCTTTTAATTATTTTTTCATATTCATATTCCCTCTCACCTCCAGATAATGCCTCTCCAAATCCTTCAGGATATATCAAATCCATATCAACAAGCCATCCCTCTCTTTCCTCATTTTCCTTATAATAAAATTCTCTCATTGATTTTGGAAAATCAAAAATCCAGAGAGGTGATTTTGTTTCTTTTGATAAAATTTCTTCATAATTTTTGCCATATTTGGAATATGCTTCCTCAAAACTTATCCTCTTAAATGGAATAGATGGAATTTTTATTTCTCTTCCAAATTTTTCAATTTCATCCTTGCATATCTTTTTAACTTCTTTTAAGATATATATAAGCATCTCTTCCGCAAATTTAATCATCTCTTCCCTTTCACCATTTCTTACTTCTATATCAAGCTGTGTAAATTCAAATAAATGTCTCATGCTTTTTGCCTTCTCCTCATTTTCAAGCCTCACATTTGGAGAAAAACAGAATATTTTATCAAATGAAATTATTGCAATTTGCTTATGAAAAATCATGCTTTTTGTCAAATAATATTTATTTCCATAACACTCTATTGATGCATCAAAAGTTGAATAAGATAAAGGATCTGTAAATGGTGAGATAATTACAGGTGGAATCTCTAAAAATCCTCTATTATTTAAAAATTCAGATAATTTATAGCGAATTATGCTCCCAACTTTCACTCCAAATTTTAATTTTTCATCTTTTAGAAAGCTTTTTAACTCAAGAGTTTCTTGCAACATGTCTATAAAAAATTTTTATTTTATAAACATTTTGACTAAAAATTTGTCATTTTTACGTAAAAATAACAAAATTTAAATATATTTTTGTCATTAAGACACATGGACAGGAAAGATTTTTTAATACTTAAAGAGCTAAAAGAAGATGCAAGAAAAACTGTTAATGAAATAGCTTCCAAAATAAATCTTCCTCGCACAACAGTAGGGGAAAGAATAAAAAAGATGGTAAAAGAAGGAGTAATTAAGAAATTTACCACAATAGTAAACTATGAAAAAATCGGGAAAAATATAACATCTTTTGTTCTTGTTTCATTCTTACCAAACCCAAAAATATCCCAGAGGCAACTTGCAAGAGAAATTTCAAGAATAGAAAACGTATATGAAGTGTATATAATATCTGGTGAGTGGGATTTACTGCTGAAAGTAAGAGGAAGAGATATGGAAGAAATAGGAAAACTGGTTTTAGATAAAATAAGGGCAATGGAAGGAGTTGGAAAAACAGTTACATGCACATGTTTTAGTGTTGTAAAAGAAGAGTTTTAGTGGGCCCGCGGAGATTTGAACTCCGGACCTCCCGGTTATCAGCCGGGCGCTCCAACCTGGCTAAGCTACGGGCCCTTACTTGTATCCAAATATTTATTTTTAAAGTTTTTTACCGCAATTGATACAATTTCCTACTCTTTTTGCACAGCTCCTGTGATAAAGGGCACCACAATTGCATTTCAAAATATTTGCTTCCTGTTTAAATGAACCAAGGCAAACCGAGCATTTTTCAACTTTTTCCTCTTCAATAAACACTTTTTTCTTTCTGAGCAGAAGATATGCTGGAATAGCTAAAAGTGGAATAAAAACAAAATAGATAAAATTATTCTTTCCATATTTTATTGAAATTTCCAGCTCATTATTTTTTTCATTTCTTTCCTCTATTTCATTATACGGGTCAACAATAATTTTTATTTTGCTTACTCCTTTGAAATGAATCTCTTTTTCATATTCTTCATAAATATTGAAAATAGAATAATTCTCTCTACCATCTAAAAAAACAGAGCATTTAACATTTTCACAATATCCTCCATCATTTTTTATCTTCAAAATTAAAGTTATTTCATCCCCTTTCTTTGGCTTATCTGGCAAGTAGCTTGCTTCAACAGAAAAATCTGGAATAATAACATAAATCAATTTATCTACTTCATGATAATAAGCTCCATCAAAAACACTCAGCTTAACCCTATATTTCCCTTCTCTATCAAAAGCATGCGTCACATTTCTTCCATACCCAATGCTCCCGTCCCCAAAATTCCAGCTATAATTAACTCCCTCTCCAATCGCTGAAAAATATACATTCACGCCAGGCGCAGGCCTCGCTGGAGAAAATTCAAAATAAACATTTGATTTAACAATTATTGCTATTGTGGAGTTACTTTTTGCTCCTTTATCATCAGTAACAGTCAATTTTGCAGTATAATTTCCAGTATTATTATAAGAATGCTGCTTTGTTGAAGGAGGGGAGCCAGAGCCATTATATTCTGTAATTCCATCATTATCTATATCAAGCTCCCAGTAAGCTATGTAGCCATCTTCATCACTTGCATTAATTATGAAATTAACCACAAGAGGAGCATATCCCTCGCTGATATTTACTTGAAGTGAGCATTTTGGTGGTTTATTTTCTGGAGGAGGTGGAAAAGGAGGAGATGGAGGTGGAGAAGGAGGAGAAGGTGGAGTATATACAATAGTTGTAAATATCCATGTGTCAGATGAAGTTTCTGCTATGCTATCATTTGCAATTGCATACCATTCATATGTTGTGTTATAAGCCAAATTATACCATGTTATTGAAGTATCTGTATTATTTGCAACATTTGTTTTTGTTCCTATTAATTGCCATGTTACATTTCCTAATTTACGGCCATAGAAACTAACATTCATCAAATTTCCATCTATATCAACAACATGAACAGTAAGATTTGCATTTGTGCTTAAATTTAGAGAGTTATTTGCTGGAGTCACTAGCAAAGGCTTATTTGGCACATCATTTACCGGTGTTATATTTATGAAAACTGTTGCTTCATTGCTCCAAGCGTTGCTATTATCCTTTACTTTATATTTGAATGAATCTGAGCCATGATAATTTGCATTAGGTGTGTAGGTTACTGTTCCATTTGCATTTACTGTTACATTTCCATGAGATGCATTTTGGGTTATTGTTACACTGCTTGCATCTATTGTTCCATCTATATCATAGTCATTTTCCAATATGTTTATTATAACAGGTGTATCTTCATCTGTTGTGCAATAATCATTATTTGCAACCGGAGGATCATTTACTGGTGTTATAGTGATATAAACTGTTGAAATGTTGCTATAATCTTGTCCATCATATGCTTTATATGTAAAACTATCCTGGCCACTATAATTTGCATGAGGTGTATAAGTAAATGAGCCATTTGAATTCAATGTTAAGCTACCATGAGTTGGGCCATTTACTAAAACAGCGGTTAAAGTATCTCCATCTGCATCGCTGTCATTTCCCAATACTCCAGGTGCATTTACAGTTAATTTTGTATCTTCATTTGTTGTGTAATAATCATCATTTGCAACAGGTGGATTGTTTCTTCTCAATGAAATATTTACAAAAGAAAATTCTTCATTAGTTAAAACTATTATAGCGCTTTTATAATATTCCTCATAAAAAACTTCTATGAGAACCTCATCTCCAACCTCCCATTCTTTAAAATTTCCTAAATTGATTCCATACCATCCATCTGGATATTCCTCTGCTATTCCACTTTCATTTGTTCTAAGCACAGTTACAATAACAGTTGCTCCACTTACCGGCAGGTTGTTTAAATCAACATGAGTCCAGATTGTGTAAGGTGTGCCTTGTTGGGCTAAGATTAAATTAGAAAGAAGGATGGATGATACAATTAATGGAATAAATTTTTTTATTTCCATTTTACTACCCCACTATTCATCGCTAAAATTTTATCAAAAAATTCTTCGGTTGTTTTTTCTCTCTTTTCACAAAAAATAATTTCTTTGATTTCCCTCCGCTGATAAACATGGAAATCGCCATTACATTATCTTTTATACTTTTTAAAGAATTTTTTATGATAATTATAAGCGCCATAATCGCTATTGCGATTACTCCACCCATTTTTTCCCTCTTTCTACACATAAATGAACTAATTGTATATAAGTTTAATCCGAGGAAAATTTTCTTAATTATGAGCAAGCTCGAGAGTTATGCCCGCTTTCGTAGCCCTGCCTTCATCTCTCCTTCCAGATTATTTCTCAATAATATGGAAAATATTTGCTGAGTAAAAAATTGAAGAAACCAAAGGAATTAATTATTTTCATTTTCTCAACCATAAAAAGCATTTCTGTAATTTTTTCCAACGAATAGTAATATTTTTGCTCGCATTTCCAACAGCCTCACATCTCAACAGGGACATTTATTTTTTTCAAAATGAAAAAGAGTTATAAATATCAGAGAATAAGTGAATAGTCCTAAAATTCTTAGCCAGTCTGGATTATCTTTGGTGAATCTATTCTTATTTTGTTAATGGCGGTGCATTCCAAAGGAATTAAAATAAGCAAAAGGAAAGGAAGCGTAAAAACTTCATCTTAACCGGTCCAATGCTTTATTATTTCTATGATATCATTTACATCAACTATTCCATCTTTATTTACATCCGCTCTTTCATCCCAATCTGGATGGTTCGGAGTTTGCATCCAATGCATGATTACAAAGAAAATATCTTCTGCATTTACTCTTCCATCTGAGTTCACATCCCATGGAGCATAAACCTTGCAATATGCCTTCGGGACGGTGCTTGCATTTGGCAATGGCTCATGATTTCCAAGTAAATCATATGCCACTGTGTAGAATTGATAATATCCACTCTCTCCAAAGAAAATCCATGTAAAGTTGCTATATTTCTCTCCATATAATGTCCAGTTTGTCCAAGTAAAATTATCTTTGCTATATCTATAATAAAGGGCTACTTTTTTAACCCCAACACCCACATCAGTTGCATTAACTTTTATTTCTATTCTTGTAGAATATGTTAAATATGGAATTGGCTCAATAATGGAAGAAGGAATAAAGCAATCAACAAAAACATCATTCCATTTCATTTGCTCAACATTTCCAGCATTATCAATGCTATAAAATTCAATTTCATATTTCCCACACGGAGAATAATTGTATAAAATTCCAAGATCCGCAAGATTTATTGGACGATATGGAAGCGTGCCAGAATATTCTCTCCAGTCAAATAGCAATTTCCAACCATTTTCAAATTTAAATATTCTGTAAAATGTTTTATTAACTCCTGAGCCATTATCAATTGCCACCAAATCTATTGTTGTATTTCTGAGAATATAATGCACAACGTAGCCACCAAAACTTGAAATATTAACAACTTCTCCATTAAATCTCTTATAAGTGTAAGGTGGCTCAGATATCACAGGTGTATATACATAAGCTTCCCCATATGCCCCTTCATTGCATGTCGCATTTACATAATTTCTAATAATAGAGCCATCACTTACATTGCTCCCAACTTTTACCTTCACCAAAATTTCATAGGATGCAGATGGCACAAGAGTGGGTATTACCCATGTATCAACGCCTGAAGAAGGCATTGGGAAAGTGTATACTACTGTTACCCTACTATCATATACTTCCTTTACAACCACATTTGTTGCACTCGCCAAACCATTATTCTTTATTTTTATTCTATAAGAAATATTTGTCCCAGCCTCAGCAAATTCTGGTGTGCTTTCTTTTGTTACAAGAAGTGAAGGAGATGCAACAGTTGTATTTTCCCAAGTTTGATTAAATATTCCTTGCAAACATGTTACATTTACATAATTATGCAAAATTGTTCCATTTGGTAGAGGACTTTTAACTTGAACTCTTATGTTTATTGTTTTTGTCTCACTTACATTTAATGTTCCTAAATTCCATGTATTGTTTCCTGAGCTTGGAGAAGGATTTGATGAAATGAAAATGATATTGCTATCATATAATTCAGTAACAGTTACATTTGTTGCATTTTCACTTCCATTATTTGTTACATTTATTGTATAATTTAAATAGCTTCCTGGAGTAACTGGATCATTGCTATCTTGCTTTGTTATTATTAGCAATGGAGCTGATATAACTGTTGTATTTTCCCAAGTTTGATTAAATATTCCTTGCAAACATGTTACATTTACATAATTATGCAAAATTGTTCCATTTGGTAGAGGACTTTTAACTTGAACTCTTATGTTTATTGTTTTTGTCTCACTTACATTTAATGTTCCTAAATTCCATGTATTGTTTCCTGAGCTTGGAGAAGGATTTGATGAAATGAAAATGATATTGCTATCATATAATTCAGTAACAGTTACATTTGTTGCATTTTCACTTCCATTATTTGTTACATTTATTGTATAATTTAAATAGCTTCCTGGAGTAACTGGATCATTGCTATCTTGCTTTGTTATTATTAGCAATGGCTTTTTCTCAATAACCAAGTGTTTCTGAGTATGCTTTTCCTCCTTATTCTCAACATTATCTACAGAGAACCATCTTATTTCATTTATTCCAGCATTTGTAAGATTAATAAGAACAGATATTTTCCCAAATTCCGGATTTTTATCATAAGTAGTGTTATCATAAATTGTCGCATTTTTTACCATTGTATCCACTATTCCATCCCGGTTGCTATCATGCCATATTTCATAATAGAGATATTTAACACCTGATGAGCAATTGCCTGTATCAGTTGCATTCAGCCAAATAGGAGTTTCTGATGTTACATTATAAACATCATCACTCACAACAGTTTTATTTGTAAGAGGTGGAAAAATATCAACTCTTAAAAAATTAACATTCCTAAGCCCTCTTTCCAAGCACCAAAAAGTGTCATTGCTTCCATTTTCTCTCCCCCAGTCATAGAAAAGGATATTAAGCAAACTATCTCCATCTACATCTCCGACCGCTGGCGATGTCCTCACCCTGCCATTTGTTAAAAATTTATCGATAAGCTTACCATTGCAATCAATCTCGTAAAGATATCTATCTTCGGAGCCAACAAATATGGAGAGCTTACCTCCAACCCCTTCATATAATCCAGTTCTTCTTTCATTTCCCCTAAACATCGGCCACTCTCTCGCAAAAGCACTACTTGTCTGTGATGCAAGTGCGGGTGATGAATAAATTGGGCCTCCTGTTGTGAAATTCCAGAGCATTGAACCATTTCTTCTGAGGCAGTAAAGTTTGCTATCATTAGAACCAAAAACTATTTCATAAAAGCCATCCGCATTTATGTCACCAATCGCTGCAGATGAATAAATTGGGCCTCCTGTTGTGAAATTCCATTCTTGCAAACCAACAGCTCCATTCCACTGCAAGCAATAAAATTTTCCATCTGTTGAACCAATTAAAATTTCTTTATAGCCATCTCCATCAATATCCGCAATTGCAGGTGATGAATAAATCGCTCCCCCTGTTGTAAAATTCCATTCCTGAAGGCCATTTGATCCATTTAATACATATACTTTTCCATCAGCGGAGCCAAAAACTACTTCATTTCTTCCATCATTATCAATGTCACCAATTGCGGGAGTTGAAATAACATTTCCAGATGTATTGAAAACCCATAAAACATCCCAATCAGTTCCTTCATAACCTATATGATTTGGATATCCAGGGAAGTAAGGAGAAGTGCCATCTCCATTGAGAGGCAATGTAAATCCCTCATTCATTCCATCACTATTATCCCCATCAAAGCACCATAAATTTTTAAAAGGGTTATTCCCTATAACAATTTCTAAGCCACCAACACTTTCATTTAATTCACCTATTGCTGGGGAAGAATGCCATACATAATTACCACCTGTTGCATTTGTTGTTACATGAGGGAATGTCCACTTAAATGTTCCATTATAATTAATCACTTCAAGAAGCCACCCGCTTGTTGTGCCACCCGCAACATCTAATTTTCCATCACCATTAACATCAAAAATTGCTGGCGAGCTTCTTGATTCATCAGTTTTTGTATCAAGAGCCCATAATATGCTTCCATTATAATTAAAGCATCTCCATATCCCTCTCGCAGTAGCATTTATTTCTGGATAAAAATTTGTTATTTCATCGCTCCCGCACGCTATTTCAAGTTTTCTATCTCCAGATAAATTTGCAATCGCAGGAGATGAGCCAAACACACAACCATTTGGAGCATGAACAACATTCGGCATAAAGCTATAATTCCACTCCTTATACAGGTAATGGCCATGTTTCTCAACATTTCCCGCCCAGTCAACAGCATAGAATTCTAACTTATGCAGACATTCCCTATTTATTGTTATTCTTACAGATATTTTTTTAGATTCATTGTTCATGTCTTGAGGTGAGTTATCGTTAATCGTTCTGTTTTCTATTATTATATCCACTGCTCCATCATTGTCTATATCCCTCCATATTTCGTAATAAAGATATCTAACTCCTGTACCAACATCTGTTGAATTTAGCCATATGATAGTTGAATTACTTATCCATTCCATCCCGTCTTTTATGTATAAAGGGCCATAATAACTTTTTATTGTTACTGGTGGAGTGTTATCAGTTGCCCCTCCTCTATGGAGAATAATGCATATAAGTAACACTATAAACAAATATGCATATTTTTTTAAGCTCATTGAAGTAAATTATTTACAAGCTTTTAAATTTATTCATTTATTGGTTTGAACAATAGAACTGCAGGAAGTAAAACTAAATTGTAAATTCAAATCCTTCTTAAACTTTTAAATAATAACCTCTGCTCAATAAAATATTTATATATATTCCATTTTCCAAAGCATGAAAAAAACAATTGTTTTGATTTCAGTTGCAATATTTTTACTTCCAATAGCAACATCGATATTAAAAGAAAAAACATCCAAAATTTCTGAGGATTTTGACCCGCTTGTTGATATAGAAGTAACTGTTGAAATAAATTATATCCGCTCTCTTGAAACAAAATATCTTTGGAGAACAATAGATAAAATAGATGAGTTAAGCGATCCAGATTTCTATGTGAAGGTTTTTATAAATGGTGAAGAATTTACAAGCTCCGTTTGGAGAAATCAGAAATATGTATATGAAAAATGGTCCGCAACCGCAAATGTTCCAGATGATGTAGAATTTGTTAATATAGTGATCCAGCTATGGGATAAAGATGTAGTCGATAAACTCTGCGATATAAGCGATAACATAGATGATTATCCCTACAGCATGGATGTAAATCTAACATACAGCATAAAATCTGGCCACTGGTTCGGCGATGACTTTAATTCTCCCCCAAGTTACTGGAGGAAAGATTTAAGTGGCTACGGGCGCCTGAATGGGTGCGATGACAATAGCATTTATCAAAATAATAGAGATTGTGAAATTGGTTTTTCAATATATCAAAATGACTGTGATGGGGATGGAATTCCTTACTGGGTGGAGGTAAATGTATTTCATACAGATCCAACTAAAGATAATAGAGGCGAGGACATGGATAATGATAGCGTACCTATAGAATGGGAATATAAATGGGGGCACTATTTCCGCTATAATTGGTGGAATGGAAGCATGCAAGATAGATGGGAATATAGCCCTCTTGTTTGGGAGGACCACAAAAATCTTGATCCAGATGAGGATGGTCTGAGCAATTATGAAGAATATTTAACTAACCAATGGGGCTCTGATCCTTTCAGAAAGGACTTATTTATTGAAATTGACCAAATGGAAGGAGGAAACGGAATAAAGGAAAGCCTTTTACCAGATGGGGCAAAAGAATTGCTTAAAACCGCTTATGATAAGCACAATATAGTTTATCATTTAGATGATGGTTGTATGGGAGGAGGAGAAAAATTGCCTTTTAAGCTATATGTAACAGGAAAAGATTTAGACAACTATTACAACAAATATTTCTTGCACGATAATCAAAGTTATTGGAGGAAAGGTATATTTCATTATGCAGTGATTGTTTATGATGCGGGATTCAATGGTTATGCGGTAAAGAGAGATATGTGGCAGATTTCAACAAAATATATAGATGAAAAATGCAGGCAACTATTTTTTATAGATAGGAATATAGTGTATGCAAGTGTTTTTATGCATGAAACAGGTCATTCACTAGCCATATGGAATCCGGGGGTAGATAATCCAGATACTATGTATCCATGGAAGTGGGCTTATTGGAAATATACTCCCTATAAGAGTTGCATGAATTATCGCTATACCTACATTCTCGTTGATTATTCAGATGGAAGCCATGGAATGAATGATTTTGATGACTGGGGAACTTTAAGCTTAACATATTTCCAAGATTAAAATTTGTAGTAAAATAAAACCTCTTCAAAATCATCTCCTAGCGAAAGCAATTCCTCAATATTCTCCCCTTTCAGATATACATTGAAAAATGCGACTGTAAATTTATTGACAATATCGACCAATCTTTTTCCGCTTATTTTTCCAAATCCAGGTATCAAATTTTTTGGAATATTTGGAGCAAAATGAGGAGGCAAAATAGGCAAATCAGTATAATCATAATGAGCTGAGCCATTTACAATAGCCATATATGCCACACTTGAATTTTCCCATAACCCTTGCAAGCTCTCATCTTTCTCATATCTCCCCTCAACAAAAAACATAAAAAATGGCTTCTCCGCCTTAATTGCACCTCTAAAATAGCCATCAAGCGCAAGCCCCGCCTTTATGCACCCATCTTTGCACATGCTTAATGCTGCTCCTCCTCCAAATGAGTGGCCGTATATCCCTATTTTTTTCCTTATCTATTTTTTCTGGGAATTTTTGAAGAAGATAATTTATTACAAAATTTATATCCCCAATTACTTCATCGAAAGCGGTTTCAATATACCAACTTATATAACTCTGATTATATTGGGATAAATCCTCCACCTCTATTACCCGCCCATCTGGAAAAACGGTTATACCCGCTACATATGAATGGCATATGCCTGCAACTACAAAGCCATGACTTACAACTTCTTCAATCATTGATGTATACATTGATGGATATCCTCTATATCCATGAGAAAATATTACAAGAGGGAAAACTCCATTTGCAATTTCTGCGCCAACAAAAGAATGGGTTTTTACATATTCATAACCATTTTTTGGGATCCAGAAAAGATTTGATTGCTTTAAAAGCCATCTAAATGTTTCAGCGCCCATATATTCATATATTTTTCCTTCAGTTGCTTCAGTAGGATACCACAGATAAAGCATCATTTCCCTGCTATCATTTTCTTCAGTGAGCTTCTCCTCTCTTTCATAATCTACAAGATGAATTTCTCTAACTCCTATACTATAATTCCCCCTCGGCTTTGGCAAAAAGGATGCATGATAACTTCCTTCTACAATTGCAATTCCTTTAAATGTAAGAAAAATGGCGCGAAAACTTTTCTCATCTCTCTTCAAAATTCCAAAAAATGGCTTACAAAAAACAATGCTTCTATAAAAAAATCCTTCAAATTTAATCTCCTTGTTTCCTTTAAATATTCCTGAGATATTTCCAGAAAAATCATTCCTGCCAAGGCGCACATAGCCATTAACTTCTCCAATTGTATCATTCATTATCGTGACTTTTCCAGAAAAATAGCCATCCGCCCATTCAGGCATTTCATCTGAAATTCCATAATTTGATGGAATAAAGAGAGGGAAAATCAATAAAACTAATAATTTTCTGCTTGCATATCATTAATTGATTAAAGATTAATAATATTTGCGAAATGCTCCCGCCGGGATTTGAACCCGGGTCTTCGGCTCGAGAGGCCGATATGATTGGCCGCTACACCACGGGAGCTATCCGCCAGTAGCAACATTTATTATTTTTATCTTTTTCCCTCTCAACTTTTCGTTATAGGGCATTGGTTTCCCATCCGCTATTATGAGAGATGAATCTACTGCCATGCCCAGCAAATTTAGCAATTCCTCACCCGTAGCATTTTTGCTTATCTCAACCTTCCTTGTACCTTCTCTCGTTTCAACCTCTATTTCCATAGTAAGGTTAATAAAAATCACAAATATTAAAATTATGCTGGGATAGCCTAGCGGAAAGGCGGCGGCCTCGAGAGCCGCTTGGCGAAAGCCATCGCAGGTTCGAATCCTGCTCCCAGCGCTATTCAATTGTTGCCCTTTCAAAAAGAAGCATAGCTGAAGATAGGAAAATTATCGCTATTATTGAAAGAACTGAGAAATCAGTGAGTAATGAGAATTTTGAAATCCCGAGCAAAAGGCCACGAGACGCATCAACCGCATAAGTCAATGGATTTACATAAGCGATATATTGCATCCACTTTGGCATTGTATTTATTGGATATATTGCTCCGCTCAAAAAAATCAAGGGCATCATTATTACCATCATTATCATCTGAAATCCTTCCATGCTGGCCATTTTAAGAGACAAACTGACTCCCATTGATGAAATTGCGATTGAAAGAATAAAGCCGACAAGCAAAGCGGGAATGAAGCCATTAATTTTTAATGCTTTTGCCAGTGGAAATGTAAAAAGGAGTATTATAAATCCCTGAATTGAAGAAATTATTGCATCTCCAAATATTCTTCCCGCAATTATACTTTTTCTTGATGCGGGAGCAACCATCGTTTCCTTAAGAAATCCAAATTGCTTATCCCATATAACAGTAACACCACTGATAAATGAAGCAGTGAATAGGCCCATTGTCATAAGGCCTGGGGCAAGAAAGGAAATATAATCAATTCCTCCAAAAATCTGCTTTGCCATTGGTGAATCAAAAACTTTGCTCCATCCTAACCCAAAGAAAACAAGCCATATTATGGGGTTTATTATTGCACTCGCAACTCTTGATTTTCCCCGCCAAAACCTTTTTATTTGTCTATAAACCATGGTTAGGAAAGCCCTCATGCAAATCTCCTCCTCATTTTTGGCTCAGAATTTTCTTTATCTCTCAAATCTTTTCCTGTGAGATGAATAAAAACATCATTAAGGGTTGGTTTGTGATATGTTATATCATTTATTTTTATACCCTTTTTCTGGGCTATTTCAAAAATTTTTGGAATTGCGGTGCTAGCATTATCAACATTAATCTCAATTCTTCCATCTTCTAAAATTTTACAATTTTTTGTAAAATCTTCATCAAAACATTCTGGATTTTCCGCTTTTATGTAAATAATATCTTCTCCTAACATGCTCTTAAGATTTTCAGGGGTGTCATAAGCAATTAATTTTCCATTGTCTATTATTGCTATTCTATCTGACAATTGCTCCGCCTCATCCATATAATGCGTCGTTAGAAATATAGTTATATCTTTTTCCTCTCTCAACCTCTCTATATATTCCCATACCCTAACCCTTGTTTGAGGATCAAGCCCAATTGTTGGCTCGTCTAAGAAAAGTATTTCTGGCTCATGAATAAGAGATTTTGCTACCTCAAGCCTTCTTGCCATCCCTCCACTAAATGTCTTAACAACCTTATTCCTAAAATTTTCCAGCTCAACAAATCTAAGCAACTCATCTATTTTATTTTTCAACTCACTACTTGAATAGCCATATATCCCTCCATGAATGTAAAGATTTTCATATGCGGTTAAATTTACATCCAAACTTGGCTCCTGAAAAACTATCCCTATCTTCTTCCTCACCTCTTTCGCCTCCTTCAGAACATCATGCCCCGCCACAAAAGCGGAGCCAGAGGTTGGCTTTAAAAGGGTGACAAGAATGTGAATTGTGGTTGTTTTTCCTGCGCCGTTTGGGCCGAGAAAGGAGAAGATTTCTCCACTTTTTACTTTAAATGAAACATTATTTACCGCCACAAGTTCGCCAAATTTTTTTGTTAAATTTTCTACGACTATTGCATACATATTATTTACCCTGCTCAACTATATATTTAATTTCCTTTGATGCATTTTTCATAACTTTAGATATTTTTCTTTTCTGCTTTTCATTCAACATTTCGAATTTGATAAATGCCCTTCGCAGAGCATCTCTAAGCTCATCCATACCCATTTTTTCAAATTCCCTTGCTTTATTCATATGCTCAATAATTTCTCTAAATTTCTCCTTTCTCCTGTTCAAATAACTCAGTCCTTTAAGAGTTATCTTGTAAAATTTTTTATTTTGTTTACTCTCGGATTTAATCAATCCTTCTTCTTCAAGCTCGGAAAGCAAAGGATAGATAACTCCTGTGCTTGTCTTCTTTCCCCTATCTTCCGATATTTTTTTCATTAGTGCATAACCATGTATTTTACCTTCCTTCATGTAATTTAAAAGCATTAGTTTTATAGCTTCCTTAATTTTCATTTCTTTTATATCTTTAAACATATCGCAAGATATATCAAAAGACATATAAATATTTAACCGTATTTTATTTTGAAAAATAGAACAATTGAAGATAAAGAAAGTGTTATTGAATTTGCCAAAATTATAGGTAAATTCCTTATAATCAGACCATAAATAAGCCAGAGAAATATTCCTGTACAAAATAAAACATACATTGCAAGAGATATATCTTCCGCTCTGCGAAGCTTATATGTTTTTATAACCTGTGGAATAAAGGATATTGTAGTAAATAGAGCGGCAAATAGTCCAATTATTGTTGGATTCATAGAAATGTAGTCTTAGGCAATTAAATATCTTTCTGAAAATTTAGAAAAAATAAAAAACAATGTTTAGATAAGCATGTGGATGAAATAAACTTAGAAATGGAAAAATTTGATTGGCTTATAGATGAGGAAACCACGAAATTGCTTCTAATGGAAAAAAATAATTTGATAAAAAGAAAAAAGATAATTGAAGCGGAGGGAAATGTTGCGATAGATGCAAAAATTGAAAGTAAAGGGAAAATCGATGAAAAAAGAGCAATAGCCATTATAGGGGATGAAAGCGGGCACTGTGTGCTAAATTTATGGGATGAAAATAAAAAAATTTTAAATTATTTGAATGAAGGAGATGTAATAAGAATTGTAAATGGTTTTGCAAAAAAAGGAATTTATGGACTTGAGATAAATGTTGGAAAATTTGGAAGTGTAGCTAAAATAAATAAGAAGATTGAAACAAAAATTGATTTTGGAGAAAAGGATGGAATTTTTTGCCTCAAAGGGAAAATTGAAAGGAAATTTCCAACAGAATTAATAATTGATGGAAATTATGAAAAATTTTCTAGAAAAATTATTGTTGATGGTAGGGAAATTTATCTATTTGATGAAAAAGTAAAAGATGCGAGTGGAGTAGAAGGAGAAATTATTTTGTTATGGCTTTATAAAAGAAATGGAAAAATATATGCAGGAAGCTTCAGCAAAATTATTCAGAAATAACATTTTGGGATCCATTAACAAATGAGCTGTAGCAACTCTCGCATAGATAAGCGGAGATAGATTCTATGAAATAGGAATGCTCTTTGCATATCGGTTTATAGCAATGATTGCAGGAATTTGAGCTTTTTGCCCCGCATATATAACAACCCATGAAAATATATTAAAATCTAATATTTATATTTCTTCTATTCTTTCCTATATCTCAATATCCCCGCTATTCCATTAAATGCTCTATATAGTATCTCTCCTTCCTCGCTTTCCCTGCTTATTATTTCCATTTGAGTTGATGACTTTTCCGCAAGCTCCGCATATTCTTCAATTATATCCTTCTTTTCTTTTATTTCCATATTCCCATTGCATTTAGGGCATTGAATGTTTAGCTTTTCAACAATTCCTTCAAAACTATAGCCACAATTTGTGCAATATGCCTTAACCTTATATCTTTCAAGCTCCGATGAAATCAAAAGCACATCAAGCATTCCAGCCATCAATGCATTCTTTACCTCTTCCTCCCCATATATTGCAAGCCCGCTGTTTTTCTTAATTTCTTCAAGAAATCTCTGCATAACTTTCCTGTCCTTTACAATATCAAGCTCCTCTATATCATTTGATGCGGAATTTATAAGCTCCCTGAGCCCGTATTCATCAGTATATCCTGTATCATATAACCCGATTATTTTTTCCTTCACCCTATAATCAAGATAATTCCCATTAACAAACTCCCTTTTAGTAGGCCCAGGCCCCCCCACAATCACGCCTTTAACATTTTTTTCAAGGAAAAGTTGAGATGCTTTTTCTCCCGCTTTAACAAACCATTCATGAGCTGCTATTTCAGTAAGCCTTTCAAATCTCCTCTGGCTCTGCCCGCCCTTGCCGTGCTTGCCTGGGACGCGAGAAGTCATATAGGTTGCCAATTCTATTCTGCTACCCTGCAAGAAGCCAATTGTGCATTCTCTTCTATCAATTAAAAGAAGACCATATACATCTTTCTCTTCTATAATTTCCTCAAGAGGTTGAAGATAAAATTGGGAATCGCATCTATAAAGATAGGTGTTTATTGGGACAGGTGGCTCAATAACTTCCGCAAACAATTTTGGTGGCTCACCAACCATACCGACAAAAAAAACTAAGCCATTTGGGGGAGGAGATTTAAAATATTTCAGTCTTGCCATTATTCCTTCAATTGCGGACAAAACATTTTTGCGTGTCTGTTTAGATTTTATATTTGTTGATTCAGAATATTCATTTCTTAAATATGCCATTACATCGCTTATCTGGCGAGTAGGAGGAATATAAAGAGAAATAAGCTCTGTATGCTGTCCCCTTATATTTCTTAACTCCTCAATTTTCTTTTTAAGCAAGAATTTGTCCTTTTTTTCAAGCATCTTAGCTAAATAAAAGTGTTTTTAAATATTTTTGGTTATTTTATTTTTTCATTGCCTTCTTAATTCACCACTCGCAATTTATTAAGCCAATAACTAAATTATTCCTCCATAGGATAAAGATGTTTCTTTTTATGCGGAAATAAATATTGCAAAAAAGATGCTATTATAAGATTAAATGATCAGGAATATTTTTTTCAATGCTTGCTTTTGCTGCTGATATTCTGGCAGATATCAGGCGATATGGAGAACAACTTATGGAATCAAGCCCTATTGAATAGCAGAACTTTATAGATTTCTCCTCTCCTCCGTGCTCCCCGCATATTCCTATCTCTATTTTTCTATTTACACTTCTCGCTTTTTCAACCGCAATTCTCATCAGCTCTCCCACCCCTTTAAAATCAAGAGTTACAAATGGGTCTTCCTGAATTATTCCCATTTCAATATACTCCTTTAAAAATTTCTCTTCAGCATCATCCCTGCTGAAGCCAAATGTTGTCTGGGTCAAATCATTTGTCCCAAAAGAAATGAAATCAACCTCTTTGCCAATTTCATCCGCGGTGAGGCAGGCGCGTGGCAATTCTATCATTGTTCCTATTTTATAACTAACTTTCATTCCTTTTTCCTTAAAGATTTTTTCAACCTCATTAACTATATTCTTTTTAACATTTCTTATCTCATTTGCATCACTTACCACAGGTATTTCAATATAAGGAATTGAATTATTTCCTTTTTTCTTCACTTCTATAACCGCTTCAATTATCGCTCTTGTCTGCATTGCATATATTTCTGGCATCTTTATCCCAAGCCTTACTCCTCTAAAACCAAGCATTGGATTTGCTTCCCTTAATTTTTTAACAATTTCAAATACTTTTTCTTCTTCCTCACTCATCTTTCCCTTTATTTTTTTCTCAAGAAGCTCTTCATATTTTGGGAGGAACTCATGCAATGGAGCATCTAATAAGCGAATAACTATTGGCTTCTCCCCAACTATCTCAAAAATCTCAATAAAATCTCCTCTCTGCAATTCAAGAAGCTTATTCAGTGCATTTCTATCTCCAAATATAGCTTTTCTAACTATTTCAAGTCTTGATGGATTTAAAAACATATGCTCGGTTCTACATAACCCTATTCCCTCCGCCCCGAATTCCATAGCTTTTTTAGCATCTTCTGGCAAATCCGCATTTGCATAAACCTTCATTTTCCTGATTTCATCCGCCCAAGAAAGAATCTCTTTAAGCTCATCTGGAAAATCCGCTTCAGAAAGCTCTGCAATTCCTTCATAAACATCTCCAGTGCTTCCATCCATTGAAATGAAATCTCCTTCCTTAAGAATTCTTCCATTTGCAAATATCTCCTTCTTCCCCTCATCAATTTTTATATTACATCCAACAATGCAAGGAATCCCTAAGCCCCTGCTGACAACCGCTGCATGGGATGTAAGTCCTCCTCTTGCGGTTATGACGCCCTGCGCTCTCGCAACCCCATGAATATCATCCGGGCTTGTCTCCTCTCTTATTAAAATGATTTTTTCTTTCAGCCCTTTTTCATATGTTTCATCTGGGGATAAGCAAATTTTTCCGATCGCTGCGCCGGGTGAGGCGGGCAGGCCTTTTGCTATTCTTTGGGATGCTTCTTTTATGCGCTTGTGCAACAGCTGATTCAATGAGCTTGTATCTATCCTGAGTAACGCCTCTTCCTTTCCTATCAACCCTTCTTTCACCATATCAAAGGCTATTTTCACATCCGCTTTTGCAGTTCTCTTTCCTTTTCTAGTTTGAAGTATATATAATTTACCTCTTTCAACAGTAAATTCTATATCCTGCATATCTCTATAATGTCTTTCAATTTTCTTTGATACATTACATATTTCCTCATATAAATTTGGATTTATTTCCTTTAACTTTTCAATAGGTAAAGGTGTTCTTTTTCCAGATACTATATCCTCACCCTGTGCATTTATCAGAAATTCTCCATAGATTTTGTTTTTTCCATCAGATGGATTTCTCGTAAAAATAACTCCAGTACATGAATCATTTCCAAGATTCCCAAAAACCATTACCTGCACAATGACTGCTGTACCGAGATCATGAGGTATATTCTTAATTTTCCTGTAATTTATCGCCCTCTCATTATTCCAGGAATTAAAAACCGCAGAAATAGCTATGAAAAGTTGCTCATAAGGGTCTGGCAAATCAAAAATTTTCTTATATTCTTCAACAATCTCTTTTAGCGCATTGAGATGAAGATGGCTATCTTCTTCAACACCTTCCTCCTTCTTTTTATTATCAAGCAATTCATCAAATTTTTTAGCATCTATTCCCATAGCAACTTTACCAAAAATTGCAAGAAAACGCCTGAAAGCATCATATGCAAATCTCTTATCAGAGATTTTTTCAACAATCTCCTCACTCATTCCAAGATTTATTATAGTATCCATCATTCCAGGCATCGAAACAGGCGCCCCAGAGCGCACAGAAAGAAGCAATGGCTCATCTCCTCCAAACTTTTTACCTGTCCTTTCTTCTAATTTCTTAAGAGCATTTAAAATTTCTTCTCTTATATCCTCACTTATCTTCCCTTCCTCAAAATATCTCCTGCAAGCATCTGTTGAAATTATGAAGCCAGGAGGAACAGGAACCCCTATTTTAACTAATTCACATAAATGTGCTCCCTTATTTCCAAGAATTCTGCTCATTTCCTTATTTCCTTCCTCAAATAGATATACATATTTCATTTTCACTTCTATACAAAGCAATTTAAATAATTTTCGTTTTTAAATTACTCTTTTAATTTTACCAACAGATGAAAAATGCATCAATTCATCACTTATTGCATATATTTCCATTACATCAACATCATAGCTTTTTAGTATCGGGGAAAGATATTCTTCATTTGATGCGGATGATACATCTGTTCCACTTGCCAGAGGACTCATTGCGGGCAAAACAACCATTTCCTTGCTAATTAAAAAGCAGGGTAATTTTGCTACAACACCTACTTTGTCCCTAATAACTAGGGACGGATGCTCATGTCCAATTACAATTTTATCTCCATTTGCCTCTTTATGCCCGTGAACAAATTTTATTTCCCCATATTCATATTCATCTTTAACTTCAACATTAAATTTTTTTGCAATTGTTTTTATAAAGTTATCATGATTTCCTCTAACAATAATTACTTCAAGCTTTTTGACTAAAAAATCTAAAAGCTCACTCACTTCATTCCATTCCTGCTTCAAATTCTTTCCAAATTCATGCTTAAAATCCCCGTTTATAACAATTTTATCAGGATTATATCTTCTAATTATTTCCTCTATTCTCTTTTTTATTACTTTTTTCTGATATTTTGGAATCATCGCTCCTTCCATCCTTAAAACCCCTTCATAGCCTATATGTAAATCTGAGAATACTGCAATATTGTCAATTAAAATGGAATAAAGATTGCTTATCTTAAAACCATATTTTTTTATTTCATACATTTTATCATTTCCATCAATTCTTTATGCATTTCCTTTATCATTTCTTTCCTGTCCTCCATTAAAACAACATCTGTTGAGCCAATTGCCACCATATTAAATGAAAATGGAGATGGAAGAGGATAGGTAGCAATGGTAACTTTTATCCTACCTTTCTCAACTTTCCTTATAAAATTTTTAGCATTCTCTATATCCATTGCATCTTCTTTTATTTCTCTATAAGTTTCTTTGAGAGCGGGAAAATTTTTATCTATTTCATTAACAACTTTGAAAAGCACAGATGCATTTCTCTGCTGTTTTGCAACACTCATCTCATAGCCCAGATAGTTTCTTAGAACTAATAAACTTCTTGTTGCTACATGCCTGAATCTCCTCTTCAATATCTCGGTATCGCTCAAAGCATTTGTCAGATCCCCATCCATATTTTTTGTAGAGAAAAGGGAGAAAATATCTTCCTTCCTTATCTCCTTTTTATATGAAGGATAGATTATCGCAAATCCATTGTCACTTATTGCAATTCTTACATTCACTTTATATTTTTTGGTTATTCTATAAGCGAATATTCTTGAAATTGCTTCATTTGCCTTTCTTCCAACAAGAGTATGGAAGATTATATATCTTAAACCCTCTTTCTCAAAAATTTCCACAAGCAAGTTTTTGTCATCTGGAATAAAAAAATGATTTTGCTCCATAAAATAGTTTTCTATAGCAATTGCGGTCTTTTCATCAATCTTATATTCATTTTTTAAATAATTTTTGACATCCTCACCCCTTTCTATCATTTTCTTTATTTTTCTCCTAAATTTTGATATTTCCATTGCCAAATCAAAGCTCAGGGGAAGTTGCTCTGAAAACCATGATGGAATGGTAGGACTGGTGTTCGGCTTTGGAATAACAAAAATACTCATTTCTCTTGATTTAACAAATTCATAAGTATTCCCCGCAAGAACAAATATATCTCCTTTCTTCAACCTCTCAGCAAAAGGCTCCTCAACTTTCCCAACATAATGGTAATCAGTTGTATAAACTTTTATTGCTACTTCATCAGGAATTGTGCCAGTATTGAGATAATATATTGGGCGTGCCATCTTCCCCCGCCTACCGAAGACGCCATCCTTTTCATCGAACCATATCTTTCCATAAACTTTTTTTTCTTCGAGCTCTTCATGCTCACCCGCGAGGTAGTGAAGTAATCTTATTAAATCGCTTTTTGGTAAATTTCTGTAGGGATATGCTTTTCTTATCAAGGAATATGCTTCTTCCACACTCCATTTTTTCTCTATTGCCATTCCAACTATATGCTGGGCAAGGACATCAAGAGCATTATTTGGTATTTTAACTTTATCAAGTCTTCCTTCTCTTGCTTCTTTTGCAAGAACAACACATTCAACCAGATCATCCCTATCAAGAACAACTATCCTTCCTTTTGATGTTTCATGCAGGAAATGCCCGCTCCTGCCTATTCTCTGCAATGCTCTTGTAACACTTTTAGGAGAGCCGAGCAAAATTACTAAATCTATATAACCAATATCAATTCCCAGTTCCAGGCTTGTTGAAGATACAACACACTTCAACTCACCCTTTTTTAATCTTTCCTCAACTCTTAACCTAACATCTCTTGAAAGAGAACCATGATGGGCTTCTATTTTATTTTCTAAATCTTTAAATTTGCTTTTAAGATGAAAAACAACTCTTTCAGTTGCACTCCTTGTATTTGTAAAAATTAATGTTGTTTTATGCTCTTTTATTAATTTATAAAGCAAACTGTATAAAGCATCTGATAAATCTTTTGAAGAAGTGTATATTAAATCATCTACAGGAGAAATAACTTTTAAATCCATTTTTTTGAGGAAATTTACATCAACAATTGTGCACTTTCTATTTACCCCGACTAAAAACTTTGCAATCTCTTCCATCGGGTGAATTGTTGCGGATAAACCAATCCTTATTGGCTCTTTTTCCATCCTGTATGCAAGTCTTTCAAGGGACAAGGAGAGATGAACCCCTCTTTTATTATCAGCAAGAGCATGAACTTCATCAACTATAATCCATTTAACATCTCTTAATTTTTTAGAAAAAATCGGGGCATTCAAAATGATTGCAAGGCTTTCTGGGGTTGTTATTAATATATGTGGTGTTTTTTCTTTTTGTTTTTGCCTATCCCTGGAGAGAGTATCACCAGTCCTCACACCTATTCTTATCTCTTCCTTTATATCATATTCCTCATAAATCTCTTTTAAAGGCTCTCTCAGATTTCTTTCAATATCATTGTTTAAAGCTTTGAGAGGAGAAACATATAATATGTATATTTTATCTTCAAGCTTCCCTTCTTTTGCTAAAATAAGTAATTCATTTATTCCCGCAAGAAAAGCGGAAAGGGTTTTTCCTGAGCCTGTTGGAGAGGAAATTAAAGTATTATTTCCATTATGAATTTCCATTATTGCGTATCTCTGTGCTGGAGTAAAGCCCCCAAATTTTTTTCTAAACCATTCTCTAATCTCTGGAACAAATATGCGGTATATTTCCTCATCAGTGTATTCATTTTTTGCAAATTCTATCATTCTATCATTATTAAAACTTTAAATTTAAAAAGCTTTGCCAACAATATGGTAATTTTTTTCTTCAAGAATTTTCTTTATTTCAATAATTTCATCCGCTATCTCCTCCCTAAATCCTGGCATCCTTCTGCTAATTCCTTTTTCAGTTACAAAAAATGAGATTAGGTTGGAGGGAGTAAAATCAAAATAAAAATTTCTTATTTTCAAATTTTTTATCTTCTCTTTCCATATCTCCTCACCTCTTTCTTCTCTAATCATAACAAAAGGAAACCTTTTATAAGATGATGATAAAACATAAAAAGGTTTTTTCTTCGTTTTTGCAAAAAAGCAATTGGAGAGGTTCCAACTTTATTAACTATCCCATAATTCACTATTGCATCCGCCCCCACCACAATCGCATCAACTCTATCAATAAAAGAGAAAATTGCACAATCCGCAACCAAGGTAAAATTTTTTCCAGCAAGATTCTTTATAAGTTTTCTCCCTTCAAATTTTGGACGGGATTCAGAGCATATTACTTCTAAATTTTTTGATAAAATGAATTTTTCAACGGTTGAACTTCTGCTATAAGTTAAAATTTTTGAGAAATTTAATTTCATTGAATTTTTTAAAACTTCTTCTTTTGCTTTTCTAATCATCTCAAATTTTTTTATTGCATTCCTTCCATGGAGAAATGATAGATTTGCTATTCGCCATATTGAACCCATTGAAGGGTATAAGGAGAGAAATGACAGGCATTCATTGAAAATTTCTTTTTTTCCAAGAAATGCTTTTATTCTTCTGATAAAAACATCCTCTATTTCACTCGCTCCAGAAATTTTATCCTGCCTCATCCTATATAAATTCCTCCATTTACATTTATTGTTTCCCCAGTAATATAGTCAGCAAGCTCACTGGCAAGAAAAAGACAAACTTTTGCAACATCTTCTGGCTCACCAATTCTTTTAAGAGGTATTTCATTTGCCCTGCGCCTTCTTTCTTCCTCGCTGTAATTTGCTATTATATCTGTATTTATTACTCCTGGAGCAATTGCATTCACATTTATATTCGGGGCTAATTCTATAGCTAAACTTTTCATTAGGCCAAGAATTGCGGATTTTGACGCGGAATAATGTGCTCCATGTGAAGAGCCTCTTAATGCAAGCTGTGAAGAGATAAATATTATTTTACCCTTTTTCATGTATCTAAGACAGCATTTGCACATATTAAAAGAGGCCTTTAGATTAATTTTTATTGTCTCATCCCATTCCTCCTCGCTCAGCTCTTCAAACTTTCTCCTCTTATATATTCCCGCATTGTTTACTAAAATATCAATTCCTCCAAATTTCTTGACAAATTTTTCAACTATTTTATTTGCTTCTTTAAAATTTGAGACATCTCCCTTAAGTAATATTCCTTCCGAAAATATTTTAACTTCTTTCAAAACATTTTTTGCTTCATCGTCACTCTTAAAATAATTAATTCCAACTTTTGCACCATTTTTTGCAAAAAGAATTGCGGTTGCTTTTCCTATTCCCCTACTTGCTCCAGTTATTATCGCTCTTTTCCCATTCAACATTTTAGCAATTTGCACATCTTTACCACCGCTTCAACCGCATCTTTGGCTCTGTCTATTCTTTCTTCTGCCTGCAATCTTGTAATTCCATGCCCTGTTATTGCAAGACCAATAGGTTTTTCATATTCTACTGATAAATCCATTATCTTTCTGCAGGCATTGTGCATAACAACTTCATCATGCTTTGTCTCTCCTTGTACAACTGTTCCAATTGCAACAACTCCATCCACTTCTTCGATGATGCTTTTAACTCCCAGAGGTATTTCAAAAACCCCAGGCACTTTCAAAATTTTAACAATTTTTGCCCCCAGAAAATCCGCATGCTCTTTTGCTCTTTCAAGCATCATCATTGTTATATCATAGTTAAATTCAGATACAACAATCCCTATTTTTATTTCTTCTTTCATCGATGCTATATTTTTTTAATATATTTATGTTTTTGCTGAAAAATGAAAAAATTACTGAAAAATATTTAAGGATGAGGAAATTTATTGTTATGGAAAAAATTTACAAAATGCCAAAGAAATCATTTTATACAAAAAAGATTGCTAAGGGTTGCAAGATATGCCAGAAGGGAGCAAAGCTTGTTTTATTGATAACTGGATTATGCTCATCCAACTGCTTCTACTGTCCTCTTTCAGAAAAAAAGAAAGGAAAGGATGTTATATATGCAAATGAAAAACTGGTTGAAAGGATGGAGGATATTATTGAGGAAGCGGAGCTGATAGATGCGGAGGGCACAGGTATAACCGGCGGTGACCCATTGCTTGTGCTTGATAAAACTGTTGATGCGATAAAGATGCTTAAAGATTATTTTGGCTTGGAGCATCATATCCATTTATATACCTCTACATTTGATATTGAAAAAGTTAAAGAAGTTGAAAAAGCGGGCCTGGATGAGATAAGATTTCACCCAAATATATCATATTGGAAAAATATAGATAAAACAAATCTTGGAGAAGTTATTAAAAACTGTGGAATTGATAAAGGAATTGAAATTCCTCTTATACCCCACCTAAAAGATGATACAATTAAGTTTCTTGAAGATGTTGAAAAATATGAAATTGATTTTATAAATTTAAATGAGTTCGAATTTTCTGTTACAAATGTTGAGGAGTTAAGCAAATACGGGTATGTTGCAAAAAATGATATTTCTTCAGCGGTAAAAGGTAGCGAAGAAATGGCTTATGAGTTAATTGAAAAAGATTTCTCAATTCCATTGCACTATTGCTCCTCTTCTTTTAAAGATGCGATTCAGCTCAGGAAAAGAATAGAGAGGAGAGCAAGAAATGTTGCAAAAATTTATGAAATTATAACTGAAGATGGAACTCTTTTGAAAGGAGTGATTATTGCGGAAAAGGAAAAGCTGGATGAAATAAGAAGAAAATTTGAAATAGATGAAAAGCTGATTGTATGGGATGAGGAAAAGAGGAGGATAGAAACTTCACCATTTATTTTAGAGGAAATAGTTGATTATTTGCCATATAAATGCTACTTAATTGAAGAATATCCAACCGCGGACAGGCTAGAAGTTGAGATTACTCCTCTTAATTAGCCAACAAACTAAATGTTTAAATCCCTGCAGAAGTTTTTTACAGCATTTACTATTTCCTTCTCATTCCAGTTTAAATTCAACAGATGAATATTTTCTTTTACTATTTCCTTAACTTCCGATATTTTTATTTTTTTATCGCCATCCGCTTTCATGAAAAGCAGTTTTTCTATTAGAGAGAATGCAACTATTTCCCTCAAATTATATACTTCCTTGTTTGTAAAGAATATTATGCCAACATTGTCAGATGCTCTAAATTTCATATCAGTTGCAACACCATAGAGCCCACCAGTATGGCCTATATAAGTTTCATCTCCTCTTTTCCATATCTGCCATCCGAGTCCATACTGAAAACTGTATTTTTTGCTTTCATATTGAACTCTTTGCATTTCTTCAACACTTTCCTTGCTTAGTATTCTCACACCTTTATATTCCCCACCATTCATATGAGCTAACAGAAACTTTGATAAATCAATTAAATTTGTGCGAAGACCTCCAGCAGGATAATCAATAATGCTATAATGAAGCAATGGATAATATTCTCCTCTTTCAAAAACATATGGAACCGCCACATTGCTTATATTCAAATTTGCTAGGATAAAGCTCGAATTTTTCATTCCAAGTGGCTCAAAAATATTTTCTCTGGAATATTCCTCAAAGTTTTGCCCGCTCACCCTCTCCACAATATAACCGAGTAATGAATAGCCCACATTTGCATAACTCATCTCCTCGCCAGGCGCATATTCCGCCCACGCCTGCGGCTTGTAATTTACTTCACCGGGAACTAAATATTCCTTGAGCCATGGATATGGGTAGCCAGATAAATTCAGTGTTGCGGGAAAATAGCAGTAAAATGCGGGCGGATCACTTGCTAAACTTGATTGATGGGCGAGTAGCATTCTTATTGTAATCAGCTTATCTGGATGATTTGGATTTCTTAAATTAAAGGGTAGATATTTATTCACATCATCATCCAAATTCAGCAATCCTTTTTCATATAACTGCATTATTGCGGTTGCGGTTATTGTCTTTGATATTGATGCAACTAAATATATTACATTTTCATCCGTTTTTTTATTATTTTCTCTGTCATAAATGCCGTATCCTTTGCTCCAAATTATTTCATTATTCTTGATTATGCATGCGGAAAGAGATGAAAAATGTGCTATTTCCATTATTTTTTCAATCTTCCTGTCAAAATCGTATATTCTTGTATTTCTCAATATTTTCCCTGTTGAAAATGCGGTTAGAAGAATAAATACCACACAAATTGCTACAATTTTCCTCATGAAAATAATTGTCTTAAAGTTTAAATATTTTTACTTGAGTATTTACTTAACTATTTCTTCTTTTTTTAGCTCTTCTTCTATAATATTTCTAAAGGTTTCAAAACCGAGAGAGCGAGATATTATCTTCTTTGCTCCCGCTTCAAGCAGTTTTTTAGCTTTTTCAGTTCCATAAAATGCGGTAAAACCATAAATTTTTGCGGAAGGATCAATACTTAAAATTTCTTTGGTAGCTTCAATTCCGTTTTTAAATGGCAAACCTATGTCAACTACAACAATATCTGGTCTTTTTCCTCTTTCAATCAAATATTTGTATTTTTCAACTCCTTCATTTCCATCATAAGCGGGGACTATTTCAACATTTGAATTAGCTAAATATCTTTTTATCAAATCTTGTATTAATTCGTCATCTTCAATTACAAGCATTAATTTTCTGTTCGAGAGCTTTGATAGCATATTGCTAACAAAATACTTTTGAGTATTTAAACATTTCGGTAAAATGAGAACACTTCTTACTGATAAAAAATAGGGAAATTATTTTTAAATTTTCAGATTTTTGAAGGTCTCATAAAATCTTTAAATATTCTATTCCATCACTTGCCTTATTTCCTGAGTAATCAAATGCAATTGCTTCAAAATAGGATTTTTTGATCAATGAATGAGGTAACTTAATCGAGAATGCTCCTTTATATCCTTCTCCTATAATTTTTCCATTTACTCTATACTCAACTATTAACAAGGCATCATCCTTTACTTCAATTTCTGCTTCAATTCCTCCTATTATGATTGTATTTTTTGAAGGTATCAACTTCTTACCGAGGATATAAATAAATTTTTCTTCTGGATAAACTATTCTTACCACGGGTTTTTCAAAATCATCTCCATATTTTTTCCCGACCTCCATGACTAGCAATGCCTTTAATCCCTCAAATTTAAGTTTATCACCGATTTCAAAATTAGGAATAACATTGGCGGAGAGATTAAGAGAAGTTGCTTCGAGCAATAAATTCTGCCAGATTGCGCCCGCTTCATAATACCATGCCCACGATTCACCTGCCTTACTTAAATTCAGATAGATAAAAAACAGATTTGCATTTCTTGCCCAAGATGGCCAAATCTCTCCCCTCACATCTTCATCAATCACCAGCTCAAGGGAATGATTTTCTGGCAAATAATGGAAGAAACCAGAAGAATTTGCAAAGAATATCTCAAGTGGGTATGTTGCATGGGAGCTCGGGACGGTGCGGTGGCGCCGGCCGTGAAGGGCATCGAAGAAGTAGGAGTAACCATATGAAGCCCATAGCAACTGGGATATTTCTCTTTCATTTAACTCGCCATATAAAAATTCTTCTCTGTTCTTTTCAAGCATTGCATCAACTAAATTTTTGCTCCCGTTTCCTGGAAATGGGAGAGAAGTGTTGTAAGGAGAGTAATAAAAATTGTAGGGTCTGGATGGGTAACCAACTGGCATGATAATGAGTGGCTTTTCATCAATTGGTAGGCCTATGTAATATAATTCATATGCTTTTCCAGCGGTTGTTACTGTTCCTAAATTGAGGGAGTTTGAAATAAAGTATATGTTTTGCCCTATACTCCCCATTTGAAATGCTGAAAAATTCTCATTTTTCCCACAGCTTTTATTCCATGTCAGCCCTATTTTAAGATATGCGGTGTCATAATCTCCGACCCATCTAAAATCTCCTTTCCTGAAAATTTTAAGGGAATGATTTGAAGGAATGTATCTGTAGACCCCTCCCTCCATTATTACATAAATATTCACGGAGGCGCGTCTATCCGCGCTCGCTACAAGGTTAGTTGCCCATAAAAGCGAGGAAATATTTTCAAGAGATATTTCTCTTTCAGAAAATTCTCTTATTGAAACTCTTCTTGAAATAGCATCTTCAAGTAAAATTTCTGGAAGGTGAGGAGGGGGTAAATAGATATATTCACCATTCATAGGGAGATTTGTAGAAAAAAACAATAATGCGGTTAAGAAGATTAATTTCTTCATCTTATGTCGCTAATTTGAAAAGCTCTTCCAAAATATATTTCATGGGGCAAAATAAATGGAATTAAAAAATTTGTAGTGGGGAATGGAGCAACATATGATATATTTCCATTAAAATAAATATCCGCTTTTATAAATCCGTGAGGAGCTTCACTCAAATTAACATAAGCTCCTATAAAAGAAATTCCCATAACAATAAAGCTTGTAATAAATGCACCTATTTTTTTCATATTTTTATATACACAAAAATATTTAAATTTATTGGATTTAAGAGCATGCAAGTTTGCAAAATAGAAAAAATTGTTGAAGAATCTCCCATTCATAAAACATTTTTTTTCTGTTGCAATGAATTAAAAAAAGCAAAGCCAGGGCAATTTGTAATGATCTGGATTCCTGGAATTGATGAAATACCAATGTCACTGAGCTATATTGGAGATTTTCAGGCAATAACTGTAGAGAAAGTAGGAGAAGCAACGGAAAAACTGCATAAAATGAAGGAAGGAGATAAAATCGGGGTGAGAGGACCATATGGAAAAGGTTTCTCAGAGATTGGGAAAAAAGCTCTATTTGTTGCGGGCGGAACAGGGATTGCGCCTATTATGCCACTTATAAGAAAATATAAAGGGGAAAAGCATGTGATAATTGGTGCAAGAAATAAAGATTTGCTGATATTTTTGGATGAAATTGAGGATTTTGCTGAAATCTATATTTCAACAGATGATGGAAGCATTGGCTTTAAAGGATTTGCCAGCGAGGTTGCTGAAAAATTGATTGAGGAAGAAAATTTTGATGTTGTATATACTTGCGGGCCCGAAATAATGATGAAAAAAATTTTTGAACTTTGCAGAAAAAATAAAATAAGGATGCAGGCGAGCCTTGAAAGATATATGAAATGCGGGGTTGGAATATGTGATTCATGTGCAATAGATGGATATCATGTATGCAAAGATGGCCCTGTTTTTGATGAAAAAGATTTGGAAAGGATGAAGGATTTTGGGAAATTCAGAAGGAATGAGGCGGGGAGGAAAATAAAGATATAGCTATTTCCAAACCGCAATGAATTTCTCAAAACTTCTGTCATAAGTTCTCTCCGCTTCCGGAGGGAAAAAGCAGGCGGGCAATTCTTTATTTCTTAAATGATATCTCAGGCACTCGCAGCATATTCCTTTCCTCTCACAAGGCTCATAACTGCAGGGACAATCCTTCAAATTTTTCTCTTTTCTACACTCCATGTTTTATCACCTCTTCTATTATTTTTTTATGATCGAAAGCTAAATCCGGCAAGCTATTTAAATCAAAAAATCTTGCATCAATTGCATCATCTCCCGCTACTGGCTCATCGTCTGAGGCAAGTAAAAATACAATGGATATTATATGTCCTCTTGGATCTCTATTTGGATCAGAATAAACTCCAAACAATTTTTTAATTCTTACATTCATTCCAGTTTCTTCCTTGAATTCCCTGAATATCGCATCCTCTACTTTCTCACCATATTCAACAAATCCTCCTGGCAAGGCCCATTTATCTTTAAATGGCTCATTCTTTCTCTTTATCAGGAGAATCTTATTATCCTTTATTAATATCCCATCAACCGCAATGCTCGGCTTCATATTATCACAGAGAAAACTTTTATTTTTTTCTCCGCAACATTTCCAACTTCATCATATGCAACAAATTTTATTTCATGCCAACCAAATGATGGTTCTTTCCATAACCACAAAAACGGGCTTTCATATGATACATTTTTTAGCTCATTATCTATATATAACTCAATTTTTTCCGCATCCGCAATAACTTCTATTTTTATTCTCCCTATAACTATTGCAAAATTTGAATTTATTTCCATAACTTCCTTTCCAAAAATATACAACTTCCCTTCTTTTGGCTTAACAACATTTATTGAAGGAGGAGAGAAATCAAAAAAGCAATGCGCATCCGCCACCGCGGGCTTCTTTTCGGTGTAATTTCCCTTCCTCAATATGCTGTAAAATTCATAATAACCTTCCTCCTCTGGTATGAAATCAATTTCACGCTCGCTTTCCAGTGTGCAATATATTTTCCATTTCCCTCCAAGCCCTATTTTCTTCCTGTAGTATATATCAACTGTTGAATTATTTTCCGCCTCAACCCAAACTTTTATTGGAGCATTTGATTTTTCATCGCTTACATAAACCCTTGAGGTCAATGGCATTTGAGAAATTTCAATTGTGGGGTCACCAAGGAGATTATATTCATAAAGGGTGAGATAATCGTGTTCGCCTTTAAATGTAATTGTGTTTATATAATCTATTTTTGCTCTCGAAAAAATTTCACCAACACTTCTACATCCATCATAATATGCCCTGAAAAATGCTCTATCAAGATAACCAGCAAGTCCAGATTTTATTCCATTTCCAAGATATACATATGCAACCCTGCTACTGCCAGAATAAGCAATTGCTCCGTAATTGCTCAAAACAAATTTTTCACCAAAGCAATCTGTTGTATCAAACTCATTTGTGGAGCAGGCCATTGCGAAAACAATCGGTAAGTATTTATTCTTCAGCATGCTTAACTCATCAATCCAGAAGCCACCGCTCTCCCATCCCATTCCATATGGATTTCCATGGGATGCAAAATTTAAAAGCATTGCTCCTTCATTTATAAATTTTGCAATGTTAATTGCATTTGCATCCCCATCTTTTATATAATCACTTGTTTCATATAGCCTTATAACATCAAAATTTATGTAGTTATTTATCTCTTCTTTTAAATATTCACCTTCTCTCTCTTTTGTGTCCCAAAAAAGTTCCACTCCAACCATTATAGCTTTCATTGGAGGAGTAGAGTAATTTATTATCTTTTCAATTGCAATATTTAATTCATTTAAATCACCCGCTGGTAATCTTGATAAATGTAAATCGGGGACTAAATCTGGCCTATCATCAATTCTCTCTCCATATTTTTTATCTTTATCAGCATCCCATGAAGAGAAAGAGCCATTTGAATAATATATGTCCGCATAATACAGGTCACATGGAGTTTCTTTAGGCTCTTCTATGGAAAGGGAAGCATATCTAACAGGAAATATGTCCGCATCACCAACAAGCATTACATATTTTATTCCCCATTCCTCAATTGCATTCTTTATGAAATACTTCACTTTTTCTGCATCATCTCTTCCTTTTCTTGCTGATGAATGAGTATAAATTTCATTTAACCCTACTACTATTGTTTTTATTCCCTTGCTTTCCTTATGCTCTTTAAGCAAAGATAGCTCGCTTACCCATGCATCAGGAGAAATTATTAGGAAATCATATGTTGAAGCGAATGTTTTCTCTGGCAAAGAATAATCAATTTTT
>JACIWA010000006.1 GCA_014361195.1 Thermoplasmatales archaeon
GAGTCCATCTCCGGGCTCCCTCTCTCAAGGCCCGTACCCGTCGTAGGCTAGTGAGGCAGTTACCCTCACTACTACCTGATAGGCCGCAGACTCATCCTCGGGCTCCTTTCGGAATTTCAACCATGAAGCCTTCCAGCATCCATGGTCTATGGGGGTTTATTCCCAGTTTCCCGGGGTTATCCCCCTCCCGAGGGCAGATTGTCCACGTGTTACTGAGCAGTCCGCCAGTGCCGAAGCACTTGGACTCGCATGGCTTAGTCGGACTCCGATAGCAGTGACCTCCGGCAGGATCAACCGGTGTTAGCAAGGCTTTTTTTCATCGAGCTTTTCTTTGGCTAATGCTTCCTTGTGTCGGATTTGAGATAACCTACCCTACTACGGGTAGTTTTCTCAAATCCTCATCAATTTAGACCCGAATGGAATAAACCCCTTCATTAATCAGGGGCTTGGCCGGTTATTCGGGTCTCTAACATATAATAGCGAAGGTATTTATAAAAATTTTGGTCAAGATTGGCAAGAGAATGCAATATAAAGAGGATAAGGTATTTAATCTTTGTTAAGGTTATGAGGAAGAAGGTTGGTGGAATGAGAGCGAATGAAAAGGAAATAGTAGTATAAACGATAGAAACAAATTCACCCTCAATTTTTGTATCCAAAGCGCCATTAATACTCATTATCTTTAGTATTTCTTTCCTGGCATTCTTCATTTCAACTTCAGAGTATTATCTTTATCAGGGAAGACAAAGAATAGAATATCATAGTCTTGCAAACGAAAATCTATTTCAAACTTGATTCTTTTGCATCAGAAAAAAATAAATTCCTGAGAATATTTCATATCATGAAGCTAAAGGTTTTTCTGATTTTTGCTGTAATTCTTTCTCCATTGCTTATTCCTCCTGCATTTCCTGGGAATGGATGCGATGGGTTAGGCGGATATGAGGAGATAAATGAGGAGATGGTTGCATACTATCTTACGAAAATTTGTGAGTTTGGGCCACGCTATACAGGGAGGGATGCATGCGCGGATGCTGAGGAATGGGTTTATAACGAATTTCTATCTATGGGGCTAAAAGTGGAGAAATTTAAATGGAAGATGGGTGGATTTGAGGATAGCAATATAGTTGCCACTCTTACAGGAGATGAATATTCAGTAATTATAGGGGCTCATATCGATACCACTGAAACTTCTCCAGGGGCGAATGATGATGCTTCTGGCGTTGCTTCTGTTCTTGCAATTGCAAAGGTGATGAGCAAGTATAAGCCAATTCATACAACTCATTTTGTGGTTTATACTGGGGAAGAGGTTGGGGCTTATGGAAGCTATTTGCATGCAAGGCATTTATATGAAAACGGGGAAAAGATAATAGCAATAATTAATGTTGATATGGTAGGATATGCAAATACAAGCAAGGGAGGAAATTATATAAGATGCTTTACTCCAGAAAGAGCAATTTGGATTGCCCAACTGGCAAATGAGGTTGCGGAAAAATATTATGGAAAGATAAAGATAGGAGTAGAGATGGTCCCAAATTATCCAGGAGCGGACCATCAAGCATATGTTGATTATGGTTATGATGGCCTTTTCTTTGCCCATTACGATAGCTACCCTTACGGGCACTCTCCTAATGATAGCATAGATAAAATAAATTTCACATACCTTGCAAAAGCAACAAAATTTCTTTATTGCTTATTAGAAGAGATTGCAAATAAAAAAATTAGCAATTATGTTTTCATAAGAGAGCCAAGAGAAGGCTATTTTTATTTTTTTGGTAGGGCTTTATTTCCGATAGTAGCTAAAAACTGGTTTTCAAGGGCGAGAGGAATAACAATTGCAATAGGAAGAGTTGATGTTGTTGCGGAAGTTGATGGAAATGTTGAAAAAGTAATATTTGCGGTTGATGGAAGGATGTGGTATTGGGATTATTCTCCACCTTATGAATGGAAATTAAATGTTTTGCTATTTGGAAAGCATGAAATAGAAGTATATGCTTATGGAGAAGAAATTGCAAGAGATGAAATGGATATAATAATATTTTCTCCCTATATTAGGAGATAAAAAATTTTTTATAAAATACAGGAAGATTTCGCTTTGTATTTGATAATTTGCATTCCTATTGAAGAACCAGAAAATATGATCAAATGGTTTTATCCAAAAAAATCAATAAACTCATCTCATCTTTCTAATTTTGCATGCTCTGGAACATTTATCTTTCCTCTTTCCAAAAAATTTTTATTCTATAAATCACTTATCAGCAATGGATAATCTCAGAAAAATCCTTGATTATATGCCCTGTTCAATATGCGAAAAAGAAACAACTGAGGAGGAGCGAAAATATTTATGCACGGTTTGCGCTCGCTTGAAAAGAGTTGTGGCGGTTGAGAGGCTATCACCCGCATGGAAAGTGGAGAAAAATAAAATTATTCCATTATATGGTGGATCGAAGGAGTTGAGACCAAAAATAAGGATAATTCAGAAAGAAGTTGTTCCAGATGAGGAATATGAAGTTCTTGAAATAGAGGAGCCTTACAGACATGGGGAATATACTCTATACACGAAGGTAGTGAAGCTGAGAGGAGGAGAAAGGCAAATATATTTCTTTAGCAAGAAAAAAGAAGAGGATGCAAAACCATCTCCTCTACCAGAAGGTTATAGAGTAAAAATAAATAAAAGAGGGTTGCCATTCATAGAAAAGCAATAATGTCATTCTATTATAATTTACCAAAGGAAAGGATAGCACAATTTCCAAAATTGCCAAGAGATGAATGCAAGCTTTTAGTGGTTAAAAAAGATAAGATAGAGCATAGGATTTTCAAAGATATAGTGAATTATGTGGAAAAAGGAGATGTAATTGTTTTGAATAATTCAAAGGTTATAAAAGCAAAATTGCATGGGAAAAAGGATAGCGGTGGAAAAGTTGAGGTGCTTATAATAAAAAAAGTTCAGGATGGCTATGAATGCCTGATAAAAGGAAAAATTTCAGAAGGCAAAAGAATTTACATAAATGAGAAGGAATGCAGGATAATCAGAAAAAATGGTAGCAAATGTGTAATTGATTTGGAAATGGACACGGAAGAAATAAACAGGATAGGAAAAATCCCGCTCCCTCCATATATAAAGAGTGAGGTTGACGAAAACCTTTACCAAACAGTTTTTGCAACTGAATATGGCTCGATTGCGGCGCCTACTGCGTCCCTCCATTTTACCGAGGGTTTGCTTAAAAAATTGGAAGAGAAAGGAGTGAAAATATGCTATATAACTCTTCATTCCAGCATTTCAACTTTTATGAATGTGCTTGAAGAAGAGTATTATTCTATTAGCCCACATTCTGCGGAGCTTATAAATAATGCGACAAGGGTTTTTGCGGTTGGGACAACAACAATGAAAGCTCTTGAAAGCTCTTCAAAAAATGGAAAAGTTTTTCCTTCCTCTGGCTGGAGCAATTTGATAATAGATGAGGGCTATAATTTTTGTTCACCCGTGCGCTATTTAATAACAAATTTTCATATGCCAGATTCACCACCTCTTAAATTAACCACTGCTTTTTGCGGAAAGGAAAGATTGATGAGAGCATATGAGGAAGCTTTAGCAAATGGCTATCGCTTTTTGAGTTTTGGAGATGCGATGTTAATATGTTCAGAATAGTTGAAGAAAATGGAATGGCAAGAATAGGCCTGATAAAAGTTGGAAGCAATACTTTAGAAACTCCCGCTTTTCTTCCTGTTGCTACAAAAGGAGCAATAAAAACTTTAACCCCTGAAGAAGCTAAAGAAGCAGGTTGCAAGGCAATAATTGTAAACTCCCTCCATATTTATAGAAGGGCTTTTGAAATTGTCTGCGAGAAAGGTATTCATTCTTTCATGAAATGGGATGGTATAATATTTACTGATAGCGGTGGTTTCCAATCAATCAAAAAATTTCCATCTCGCACAATAGATGAGGGAATAATATTCAGCATGCCAGATGGTTCAAAAGAAATTTTTACTCCTGAAAAGTGCATAGAAATTCAAAAGAAGATGGGAAGCGATTTTATTTTTATGCTGGATGATTGTCCCTCGTATCCATATAGCAAGAAGAGAGTTGAAAAATCCGTAGAGAGAACAATTTCATGGGCTAAAAGAAGTTATGGAGAAAATGTTTTTTCAATTGTTCAAGGAGGGATACATGAAGATTTGAGGGAGAGATGTGCAAAGGAGCTCGCTAAAATGGATTTTTATGGGTATGCTATTGGAGGACTTTGCATAGGGGAAGAAAAGAAAGATATGATAAGAACAGTTGAATTCACAACTCGCTATCTTCCTTATGAAAAAGCACGCCATCTAATGGGAGTTGGAGCACCCGAAGATATAGAAGCTTGTGTTAGATATGGAATAGATATATTTGATAGCGCATTTCCAACAAGAAATGCAAGACATGGAACAATTTTTACAAGCAAAGGAAAATTAACGCTTGGAAAGAAAAAAATAAGAGGTGATGAAATTGATGAAAATTGCAATTGCTACACATGCAGAAATTTCTCTCTCGATTATCTAAATTACTTATTTATGGAAAATGAAATGCTTGCTCAGAGGCTCGCAACAATCCATAATATATATCTTATGAACAAATTTATGGAGAATTTAAGAGAAAAAATAAAAGAGGGAAAAATTTGATTACAGCTTGTATACAATGTCTCCTTCTCTAACTCTGTCAATAACTTTTATACCTATATCATCTCCTGGCTTTGCTTCATTTATTTTTTGCCTGTTTATCTCCATTGATTCAACAATTTGCTCAAAATCTGTTGTTTGGCCTTTTATGCGTATTCTATCTCCCACTTTTAAATTCTCACTCTTTATTTTTATCGCTGCAACGCCTATCTTAGAAAAGAAGTGCTCAACAACTCCAATTTCTTCCATGAATTGAAATAAGTAAAGGTTAAAAAACTTTTTCAATTTCTAAGGAAAAGTCCTTGCTTTTCACAGAATGAGTTAGGCATCCGAGGGAAATTATGTCCGCAAATGAATAATTTACAATATTTTCAGGATTTATACCTCCAGATACCTCCACTTTTATTTCAGGGTTTATTTCTTTAATTTTTTTCATCGCGATTTTTCCTTTAACAGGAGGCATGTTATCAAGCATTATTATATCCGCTCCTTCTTCAGCAGCGATTACCGCATCCTCGACTCTGCTTACTTCTATTTCCACTTTCATTCCACTTCTCTTTGCCTTCCTCACCGCCTCTCTTATAGGTATGCAAGCAAGATGATTGTCCTTTATAAGGATGCCATCATAAAGCCCCATGCGATGCGGTTCGCCTCCTCCTATTTTTACCGCCTTCTTTTCATATTTCCTGAAGCCTGGTGTTGTTTTTCTTGTCGCAGCTATTACTATTTTCGGATTTTTTTTCCTGCATTTATCCACCAGCTCACGGGTAAGGGTTGCAATTCCACTCATCCTGCATATGAAATTTAAGGCAAGTCTTTCTCCCGCAAGAATATCTTTCATCTTTCCCTTTATTTCAATTATTTTTTCATTGCATCTTACAATTTCACCGTCTTTTTTTAAAGGAATCGCCTCGCATCTCAATCTCTTGAAAATCTCAATTGCCTCGTCGATGCCTGCAACAACGCATTTTTCATTTGCTTTTATATATGCTGTTGCCTCCTCATCTTTAAGCAAGAGGTCTGATGTTATATCTCCTTTCTCACCTAAATCTTCTTTCAGGAAAGCGTCTATATCATCCACGTCGCTAATAGAAAAGGTATTTATAAATTTCTTGGATTTGTATTTTTACAAATGATGTGCTCTTTTATTTCAGCTGGTTTAGAAATTTTATTCATTTTTTTCACACAATAGCTTTAAATATATTGTAGATTATTCCATCAATGGAAAGGGCGGAAAAAATTGTTGTTTCAATAGCAATTCTGCTTTTAGCAATTGGTATTTTATCAAATGCATTTTTTGTTGAAAAAAAATCGGATTATATAGGGGTTAACGGAAAAAGATTTACCATGGAAATTTTTGAAAAATGCGAGTTAAAAGAAATAGAGGCAAAAAATAAAAGTTATTATGGCCTGCCCTTTGTTTGTTTAATAGAAATAGCGGGCGTGGAAAATCCGGAAACGCATAACTATATAATAATAGGGGCGGACAGCTATCAAAAAACAGTTTCGTGGGAAGATATGGAGAAAGGTATATTAACGAGGGAAAGGAGGGCAATCTTTCCTCATTTATCAGGGGCTTTTTGGGTCCAGAATGTTATAAAGATTGAGGTGATATAAATGAAGAAAATTATTACCGCAACAATTTTGTTTGGCTCTATATGGGGACTAATTGAATGTTCTCTAGGCGACTGGCTACATGGCTACAACATGAGCTTCCTTACTGCAAGCATCGCAATCTTTATAATGGCGCTGACCCGCAACCGCTTCCATCAGCCCGGCATGCAGGCGGGCATGGCCTTAATCGCGGGCTTGCTGAGATATTTCAACCCTTTTGGGGCCTGTTTGCTCTGTGCATCGATTGCAATAATTGTTGAAGGAATTGTTTTTGAAGGGATATGGGTGCTTCCCTGGAAGAAATACGAAAGCTTGACGATGAGGATCGGAATGGGAATAATTTCATTCTATACAATTTATTTCTCTGGCTATTTTGCAACTCAAATTCTTACACCCCTTATTGCGGGAAAATTTTACCTGCATGATATTATTCCAGTTATTCCAAAAATATTATCAACTTCTACTTTTGCTGGGCTAATTGGTTCGTTTGCACTGCCTCTTGCTTACTTGCCAGTTAAAATTGAAATGGGAGAGAAGGTGTATTATGCGAGTGCATACTCACTTATAGTAGTTTGTTGGCTTGCGGTAATTTTTGGTATATGAAAATATTGATGGTGGGGGCTAAAAATAGCGGAAAAAGCAATCTGGCGTATAATATTTTCAGGCAATCAGATTGTGGTGGAATTGTCTGCTTACCTGTTTTTAAAGATGGAAGAAAAATTGGAAGTGATGCGATAAGGATGGATAATAAAGAAAGGATTAAATTTTCAAGAATCAAAGATTATGCGGATTTTGATGGAATGAAGGTGGGAAAATATGTTATAAGCAAGGAAGGAATAGATTTCTGCATTAATGCAATAGATGAGGGAATAAAAAGAGGAAAGATGGTTGTTATTGATGAATTTGGAATCTTAGAAAAAAATAAAAAAGGGTTATATGGAGCAATTAAAAGAGCGATTGAAAGCGAAAATGATATATTTTTGATTTTGAGGAAAAGCTTGGAAAAATATTTTTTGAAGATTTTTCCATATGATTTTGAGATAATATATAAGGAATAAGGAGGAAGAAAAAAATAGAAAAAAATCATTTGAAATGCTCATAACCGATATTTTCAATTTCTTTTCTTTTCTTGCCAGAAGCCAAGTATATTTTATTTTCCTCTATAACATTTCCGATCTTTTTTATATCTATTTTCCTTTCAAAAGTTTTTCCATAAGGAGGAGGGATTGTAAACAACAATTCATAGTCTCCTCCAAGATATAGTGCTTTATTTACATCATTTCCAGCAATTTCTGCGATTGGTAATTTTTCCTCATATATTTCAAACCCAACATTATTTATTTTCATTAGCTGGTAAAGAGAGCTTGCGAGTCCATCTGATATATCCATACAGCATGAAACTTTTTTTGATTTTGCAAGAAATCTTCCCTCCTTTATCCTTGGCTTTACTTTCAAAATTTTCTCTTTCTCTTCGCTTAATATAAATGCCCCTTTTCCTAACTCACCTGTTACATAAACATCATCCCCTACTTTTGCTCCTTTCCTTAACATAGCTTCCTCTTTTTTTACTTTTCCAATCGCGGTAACTGATATTAAAATTCTATCCGCCTCCTTAGTATCTCCTCCTAAAATTTTTCCTCCAAAATTAAGAATACAATCTTCCATTCCTTCAATAATTTCATCAAAAAATTTTGAGTCCGTTTCTTTTGGCATTGCAAGCCCGACAAGCATTCCTATTGGCTCCGCCCCCTTGGACGCGATATCACTTAAATTAACCGCAATACTAAACCATCCAATATCATAAGGTTTTGAATTTTCTGGGAAATGTGTCTTTTCATATACTATATCTGTTGTCAGCACTAAGTAATGATCATTTATTTCTATAAAAGCGCAGTCATCAAAAGGAATTGAAAATCTCTTGAGCAAGCTATCAACAATTTTTCTCTCACCAATTTCAGACAATTTCATGAAAATATATCAAGAAGATATATAAATTTGTGAGGCGTTGATATCATTTTTGGTGGAAACATTTAGATAATTATAACTTCTCCGCGTCTTAATGAGTTTTTCAAAATTATATCTTTTAATATACCATATTACCACTCTTTCATCCAAAATCTTTATTATTGTTATTTTTTTGTAGAATGGTGTTTGAATTAAATGCGGAAGAAATAAAGCAAATTGTTGAGAGATATTTTAGAGTATATGATGTAAAGCAGGAAGAGGATTTTTTTGCATTTTATGTTGAAATATTTGAAGAAAATTTCAAGGAAAAATTTGAAATGCTTTTAAATGAATTGAAGAATAGAAATTTGATACCGTTTATAAGAGAAGAAAGAGGAGAACATATAATTTTCATAACCCAAAAACCTCCTGTAAAGAAAAAATCAAATTTAATAAATCTCGCTCTTTTCATAGCCACTGTTATTACAACTACTTTCATGGGTTCGCTTCTTTATGCTTCTTTTGAAAATTTGAAATTTTCTTTTGGTTTCTATGAAATAGTAAATGGCTTTTTATTCTTCTCAATTCCCCTCCTCCTAATAATCGGAATCCATGAATCCGCACACTATATCGCATCTAAAAGGCATGGTATTGAAGCAACCCTTCCTTACTTCATCCCGATGCCTTTCCCTCCTCTTGGCACATTAGGGGCGGTTATATCAATAAAAGAACCAATTCCAGATAGGAATGCATTGCTTGATATAGGAATTGCTGGCCCCCTCGCGGGCTTTATAGTTGCAATCCCGATTCTTTTCCTCGGTTTAACCTATTCAAAATTCTCTCCAATTGAAGAAATGAAGGATGCAATTTTCCTAGGTGAGCCTCTTCTATTCAAAATCCTCTCCATAGCAATCAATGTTCCGGAGGGTTCTGTAATAAATATGCATCCGACTGCATTTGCTGGCTGGGTCGGCCTGCTTGTCACCGCCATAAATCTTTTGCCCGCTGGCCAGCTCGATGGCGGGCACATAGCGAGGGCGGTTTTGAAAAGGAGGCACAGATATGCAAGCATTATAACTGTTTTTGTCCTTCTTGCTCTTACAATGTTTGGCTTGGGCAACTGGCTTCTTATGATTCTTCTCCTTGTTTTTTTGATAGGAACAGAGCATCCTCCCCCTCTTAATGAAATAACACCTCTTGATAGAAAAAGGAAAATTCTAGCAATTGTTGCCTTAATAATATTCATTCTGAGCTTTTCTCCAATGCCAATGAGATAAAAACAATGACGAGATAAAAAAATAACAAATATATATGCTCTTTTGATTAAAGGTTGAAATGAAAAGTATAATTGCATTGGTAGTCATGGCTATCCTACTAATTCCTTCAAATTATTCAAGCAATATTAAACCAGGCAATGAGTTGCCATCCGCTGAAGATATATTTTCTTTTTTCTACTTATTTAGAAACAAATTGAGGGAAGAAAATTTTTTTACTGATATAGATGAGATACCAGAAATAATAGTTGAAAAAAATGATATTCAGCTTCTGGAGAATAGTTCCCTTTGCTTAGTTGAGGCAATAAAAGAATTTTATGAAACTATTGGAGTAGAATATGAGGAAAGCAAAATAGAGGAATTTGCAAATAGTTTGCATTTTAAAGATATAGAAAATTTTGCAATCTCTTCAATATTGTATTCATATACAAAAACAATAAAATCAAAAAATAATGAAGAAAGAAATCAAAATATTTTTTCAACAATAGAGGAAGTTAGAAAATACTCCTTCCTGCTTATGAACACAAATTTTCAGGAAACAAAATTTGATTGCTATGGAAAAATAGCTTTTGGTGGGGTCAAAGATGATTACTACAAAAATTATATCTTTATAATTGACTTTGGAGGAAATGACTTTTATGATGAAGGAAATTCTTCTTTTATTCTTGATTTAAAAGGGAGTGATCACTATAAAAAAAGAGATTCAGAAAACAGCTATACCTTTATATTTGATATGGAAGGAGATGATTATCATAATAATGCTTGCTACTCCAGCAAAAGTTTTTCATTTTTATTTGACTTAAAGGGAAACGATTCTTACTATGATCAAACGTGCGTAGCATATGAAAATGGAACATCTCTCCTTATTGATTTCTCGGGAAATGATTTATACGAAGGAAAAAATTTTACCCAGGCATTTTCTTCAAATGGTGTGGCTGTTCTAATTGATATTTTTGGGGATGATACATATATCTCTTCTTCTCATTCTCAGTCTTCCTCAATATATGGCTTTTCTTCTCTCATTGATTTATATGGAAACGATGTTTTCTATTCATCTGATGCTTCTCAATCCTATTCAGATGGCATAACCTCCTTTTCTTTCTTATTAAATCTTTTTGGAGATGATTTTTATAAATCAGGAAATTACTCTCAAGGGTATGCAAATGGTGGCTATGCAATTTTCTTTGATTTTAGTGGAGAGGATGGATATGAAGTAAACCATTATAGTCAAAGTTGCTCAATTTTTGGCTTATCAATTTTTGCGGATACGGGAGGAAAAAATAGCTTTTCTCACGGGCTGTTTTGTCAGGGGAAAAAATTGGGAGGAATTGCCCTATTTTTAGATAAATTTGAAATAAATGATGATCTAATCAATATAATTCAGAATTTAAAGAGCAATGTCTGGAAATTCCTTTCTTATTTTCTCTAATGTAATTTCAACCAATCTCTCCGCATGTCCATAATATTCTCCTATTTCATCAATTATTTCCGCTATTTCCTTGCTGACAACTTCCCTGAGGGCAACATTTCTGTTTTTTGCTTCCATTGAATATTTTCTCATCAGCTCATGCGCCTCTTGCCTGCCTATGCCCCTCTTTACCAGCTTAAGCATCACCGCCTCGCTTAGTATTGCTCCCTTGCTTATTTCCATATTTTCCTTCATTTTTGATGTATTTACCCTGAGTTTGGAAAAAACCTCTCTCATTTTATATACTATCCAGTCGGTTAGAATAAGGGAATGGGGAATTATGAATCTTTCAGATGAGGAATTGCATAAGTCTCTTTCATGCCATTGAATAGCATTTTCCCAAGCGGGTAGGAGATTACTCTTTATCACTCTTGCCAGCCCGCATATTTGCTCACAAGTTACTGGATTTCTTTTATGTGGCATTGTTGATGAGCCAACCTGTTTTTCTTCAAAAAATTCTTCTACTTCCGCTATCTCACTTCTCTGCAAATTTCTTATTTCTGTTGCAAACTTCTCTATTGATGTGGATAAATTTGCAAGGAATGATATTAGCTCAATATATCTATCTCTTCCAACAATTTGGGTAGATGGAATCTCAGCCTTTAAACCCAGTTCTTTCATAACAAATTCCTGTATCTCAAAAAATTTTTCTCCAAATGATGCCCCTGTTCCAACCGCTCCCGACATCTTCCCGTAAGAAATTTCTTCTCTCACCCTTCTCAATCTTTTTATGTGGCGAAATATTTCGTCCGCATAAATCGCCATCTTTAAGCCAAATGTTATTGGCAGTGCATGCTGGCCATGTGTTCGACCGATCATAACCGCTTTCTTATATTTAAATGCCATTTCTGAAAGAACCTCAAGCAATTTTATCATTTCCTTTTCAATTATATCCAGTGCATCCCTTATCTGCAATGCATTCGCGGTATCAACTATATCATAGGAGGTGGCGCCGAGATGTACATATTTTTCATATCTACATTTTTCAGCTAAAGCCTTTACCATTGCCATGACATCATGCCCTATTTCCTTCTCTATTTCCTTAACCCTTTCAACTTTGACATATTTGGTACTTGCCTTCTTCTCTATTTCTTCTCCTGCTTCTTTTGGTATATTTCCTACAAAAGCATGGGCTTTTGCAAGCTTTCCTTCAACTTTTAGCCAATATGAAAGTCTGTTTTCCTCGCTAAAAATATTTTTGATTTCTTCTCTTCCATACCTGAATTCAATCGGGCAAATCATAGCATTATATCAACAAATATTATTTTATTTTTTACTTTTAAAAAATAGACAAGATTTTAAACCCAATTTTTATACAGAAATAAATTGAATATGGCAATAAGAAAAGACCATTTAGAAATGCTTGATAAGCTCGATGAAATTTTTATCTTACTGGATAGAGACGCAAAAATATTATTTGCAAACAGAGCTATCGAAAAAATATCAAAAGGAAAAATAAGGAAGAAAGAAATAATAGGAAAAAATTTTTTTAATTTATTTCCTTCATTGGAAGAAAAGTTAAAGGGGGAGAAAATAAAAATTAGAGAATTTATTTTGCTGAATGGAAAGGAGATATTTGCGGAAATAAATAAAATTCCTATTAAAGAAAAGCGGGATATTAAGCAATTTTTGGTAATAATAAAAGATATCAGCGATTTTAAAAATAACGAGGAAAAATTGAAAGAAACACTTGAAAAATATTCGAGGATTGTTGAAATTGCGAGAGAAGGAATATGTATAGATGATGAGAATGAAAAAATGATATTTGTGAATAAGGCCTTTGCAGATATTTTGGGATATAAAAAGAATGAGTTAATCGGGAAAGATATTTCAGATTTTGTTGATGAGGAAGGAAAGAAAATTTTGGAGAAGCAAACAAGGCTTAGGAGAAGAGGAAAGTCGAGCAGATATGAATTGAAAATTTATAGGAAAGATGGTGAGCCAAGATATCTTTTAATATCCGCTTCTCCCTTAATCATAAATGGAAAATATAAAGGAAGCATAAGTGTGAATTTGGATATAACAGAAAGAAAAAATATGGAGGAGAAGTTAAGAGCGGAAAGAGAACAGCTTTTCTCACTATTGGGGGGAATTGATGAGCCAATTTACATATCCGATCCAAATACATATGAAATACTTTTTGTTAATAAAGTTATAAAAGATTTGTTTGGTAAGGATATTATCGGTAAAAAATGCTATGAAGTATTTCAAAATTTAGAAAAGCCTTGTGATTTTTGTACAAATGAAAAAATTTTTGGGGAAAATTTTGGAAATACATATGTTTGGGAATGGAAAAATTTGATTAACAGCAGATGGTATAAGTGCATTGATAAAGGAATAAAATGGATTGATGGGAGAGAAGCAAGATTGGAAATCGCGATAGATATAACAGAAAGAAAACTTGCGGAAGAGGTTTTAAGAGAAGCTCTTGAGAAAGAAAGGGAATTTAAGTTAAAAACTGCACACTATTTCTTCAATCCGACAACAATAGCAAAAGGATACATAAGCCTGGTAATTGAAGAAATTGAAAATGAAAAGAAGGAAAAACTTGAAAAAGCTCTATATGCTATTGATAGAATAGAAAAAGTTATCAAGAATATAATAACTACTGGAGAAGTAAAGGAATAAAAATTATTTTTCCTCTTTTCTTTTTTCTTCATTTGCCTTTACATGTGCTAAATGAACTAAATTTAAATTTTTCTCAATAAGTTTTTCAAAAATTTCTTTACTACTTTCGATATCTATTTTATTTCCAGGAGATACAAAAAATTTTTTAATCTTTATCCCAACTTTCCTCTCATCGATGAATATGTATCCATTTCTTTCCTCCCCAACAAGCAATTTTTTTGCAATTCCTATAGTTGGAATCTTATTTATAACTCCAAAATGGCATGCTATACCAAAGAATCTTGTATGAAGCAATCCATTTCCATCTATCAACACTACATCCGGTTTTTCGTTTTTTATCAATTCTTGCAGAACAGGCAATTCTCGATATGTAAGATACGTGGGTATATATGGGAAATCTATCTTTTTTCTTACGACTTTAATCTTTTTAATTTTATAATTTTCGCATTCAACATATGCTCCATATGCATATTTTCCATATGCAACATCCATCCCCGCTATCTTCGCTGGTTCATCAACTTCCTCAAAAATAATTTTATTCCTCAATTTTTCCTGCTCCTCCCTCAATTTTTTTAAAGGATAATCTGTTTCAAAATCATCAAATAAATATTTCTCAAGCTCTATTTTTCCATCTTTAATTTCAATTCCATCTCTCCTTAGCATTTCAATTTTTTTCTCAATTCCATGAGCATATCCACCAATGCTTCCATCGCTTTGAATTACTCTGTAGCAAGGAACATTTTTGTAAGGATTTTCATTGAGCATTTTTCCAACCGCTCTACAGGCAATTATGTCCCCGAGAGCAATTGCTACTTTTCCATATGTAGAAACCTTTCCCCTTGGAATTTGCTTTACAATCTCATATGTTTTTTTATATAGATTCATAAATTTTTTTGGCCTCCTCTTTCCCTCTCCTAAATGCTTCTAAATTTTTTTCTAAATGCTTCTCTGAAAAAGTCTCCTTTATTGTTTCGACTATACTTTCTTCTTTTAATGGAAATATGTGAAGGGCATAAAAGGAGCCGAGCATTACAATATTTTTTGTAAGTAGGCTTCCAACACTATTTGCAATTCTATTTGCATCTATTTTAATTAATCTACAATGTGAAGATATTTTTTCAAATATCTCATCAACTTCTGGATACTTTCCAATTCCAAGTGAAGTTAAAGGTGGAACAATCGGATTTATATCTGTTATTACGATTCCATTCTTCCCAACTTTCTTTAGATTCCTCAAAGCTTCGAGTGGTTCAAATGAAAGAATTGCATCTGCTGAAAAACCTTTTAGAATAGGAGAAAAAACATTTCCTATCCTTACCACGCATTCAACATTTCCTCCTCTCTGTGCCATCCCATGCAATTCAGACATTACAACATTATAGCCTTCCTTAAGAGCGGATTTTGCAATTATTTTTGCGGTTGTTATTATTCCTTGCCCACCAACTCCACATATAACTATACTTTTTTTCATTTTCTCACTATCGCTCCAAATGGACATATTTGTGTGCAAACTCCACATGAAGTGCAGATTTCCTCATTTATTTTTATTTTATCTCCTTCAAAATAGAATGCGGGGCATGCAAATTTTGTTATGCATATCTTACATTTTTTGCATTTTTCCTCATCTATTAAATATTTTCCTTCCCTTCTTTTTTCAATCAATATGCAAGGTGAACGAGAAATTATTACAGAAAGCTCATCTCTTTCCAAAGCTCTTTTTATAGCGTTCTTTGTATCTTCAATATTTTTTGGATTTACTACTTCAACATTTTTAATACCCATTCCCTTTACAAGCCTTTCAATATCTATTCTCAATGCATCTTCTCCCATCCCATTTTTTTCACTGCCTGGGTGGGGCTGGTGCCCTGTCATTGCGGTTGTAAAGTTATCCAGAATTATCAAGATAAAGTTATGCTTGTGGTGGATGGCATTTATCAGGGCGGGCAAGCCAGCGTGATAAAATGTTGAATCCCCAATGAAAGCTATAACCTTTTGCTCTGTTGCCTTTGAAAACCCGCACGCGGAGCCGACGCTCGAGCCCATGCACAGCAGAAAATCAGCGGTCTTGTAAGGAGGTAAAATGCCGAGTGTGTAGCAACCTATATCAGTTGGATAGATTGCATCTTTTGGAGCAACTTGCTTAACCGCATAATATGTCGCCCTGTGAGGGCAACCAGGGCATAGAATAGGTGGACGGGGTACAACTTCTATATCGAGGCTTTCCTCCTCATATGGTATTTTGTAAAAATCGCATAATGCCTTATAAACTATATCAGGAGTATATTCATAATATCTTTTAAGCGAGCTGAAACCTTTTCCATATATCTCTGTTTTTATTTCATTCTCTTTTGCAATTGCTTTTATTTGCTCCTCCATAAATGGCTCGAGCTCTTCAATAACAAACACTCTTTTACATTCGTTCAAAAAATCAATTATTTTTTTTCTTGGTAAAGGATTGCTCATTCCTATTTTCAAAATTTTGCATTTTATATCTAAGTCATCAATTGCCTCCCTTACATAATTATAGCTTGCTCCACTTGTTATTATTCCATCCTCACCTCCACAATATTCGATTACATTAAATTTGCTCTCATTTGAAATATTTTCCGCTTCTTCCATTTTTTTAATCAATATTGGATGGAGCTTTCTTGCAACTTCTGGAACAGTTACCATCATATCTTCCTTAACAAAGGCTCCATATTTCTTTTTGTAAGAAAATTCATTGCATTCCACTACTCCTCGCATATGGCTGATTCTTGTTGTTGTCCTCAAAAACACCGGAATTGATAGCTTTTCTGAAATATCGAATGCTTCGATTGTCATATCTTTTGCTTCCTGCGGGCTACTTGGCTCAAACATTGGCAAACAAGCAAATCTGGCAAAAATTCTGTTATCTTGCTCATTCTGGCTTGAATGGCAACTTGGGTCATCCGCACTTACAATTACATGTCCTCCTTTGCAACCAACATATGCATATGTCATTATTGCATCACTGGCTACATTAATCCCAACATGCTTCATACAGGTTAAGCTCCTCAGCCCGCTTACAGAACATGCGGAGGCAAATTCAATCGCAACTTTCTCATTCACAGAATACTGAAAATAGAAAGGTGCCTCCATTCCATTTTTTTTCATGTATATTACAATTTCAGAAAAGGCATCCGCAATTTCCGAAGAAGGTGTTCCAGGGTATGTTGTTACAACATCCACGCCCGCTTCCAGCCCGCCCCTCGCGATCGCCTCATTGCCCAGCAATATTTTTTTTCCTGGAGTAAGCAATTCCATATTTATTCCTCCATAATAATTTTTGCATCTATAACCTTTACGCCCTCTTCATACAGAAATATTGGATTTAAATCCATCTGATTTATTTTCATTTTTTCTCCTATCTTTGATATTTTTAATAATATATCAACAAAAGCTTCCTTATCAACTTTCTTTCTATAGCCCTCAAAAATTTTATAGCATTTTAAATCCTTCAGCATATCATAAATATCCTCCTTTTTTACTGGCAACATGCGAAATGAAACATCATTGTATATCTCAGTATATATGCCTCCGAAGCCAACCATTATGCATTTTTTAAAAAGTTTATCATTGTAAATTCCAGCTATCATCTCTACACCTTGAGGAGCCATTTCCTCCACTATAAAAATTTCTTCTTTGAATTTTTTCCTCATTTCATCATACTTTTCAATAAGCTCTTCCTCATTTTTTATATTAAGTTCAATAGCTCCCACATCTGTTTTATGCAATATTTTCGGAGAAGAAACTTTCAGAGCAAGAGGATATTTTAACCCCAGACTTTTTATATCATCTCCTCTTCTTATTATTCTAAAATTTGTTGTAGGGATGCCATTCTTCTTAAGCAATTCTTTTACTTCATGCTCTGGCAATATTTTCACAGAAGGATAAGCAATATCTATTTTTAATTTTTATCCAAAAAAATAAAAGATGGTTTTATTTACAATCATGGAAAAGATAGGTATAATTTCTGATACTCATGACAATATATATGCGATAAAGGAAGCGATAAAAATTTTTAATGAAGAAGAAGTGAGTTTTGTTATACATGCAGGAGATATAGTTTCTCCTTTTACCGCGGAATTTTTTAAGAATTTAAATTGCAGAATATTTTTGATATATGGAAACAATGATGGAGATAAATTATTTCTAAAAGAGAAATTCTCAGGTATCGGAGTAATTAGTAACGACCCTTATGAAATTAATTTAAAGGATAAGAAAATAATAGTTACGCATAAGCCAGAAATAGTTGATGCTCTTTCGCTGGTATATGATATAGTTATATACGGACATACACATAGGATAGATAAAAGAATAGGAAATGCTTTGATATTGAATCCAGGGGAATGCTGTGGTTATTTAACTGGCAAGAAAAGTATTGCAATTCTCTATCCAGAGAAAATGGATGCAAATATCATTGAGTTTTGAATTTAATTAATAAGAATATAGCAAATATCGCAAAAATCAGCAGAAGAATATCAAAACCTGGCAATCTTTTTTCAGAAGAGATACTTTCACCAATATAAATTTTTATTTCATCATTTTTTTCGAAGAAAAATATTTTTTCATTTTCTCCTTCTTTTATAAAAATTTCATTTTCCCCGTCAGGATTTATTTTTATATTTAACGATTTTTTACCTTTTCCTGACAATGAAATTTCATAAAATTCGTTATTATTCACCAAAATCCCAACCTTCTTTTCATATTTCTTTTCATTTATAAAATATATTTCTTTTTCTGTTTCATTAATTTCTCCTCCCATGTTGCTCACTTTAATTATTCTTTTTGCCTCGCTCCACTGAAAATCATAGTCAACTAGTTTAAGAATTACAGTATAATAGCCATTTTTTTCATATTTATAGTTGCTTAATTTTGAATAGCTACTCCATATGCCTCTTTCATCAAAATTTCCATCTCCATCAAAATCCCACATATAACTCTTTATATATCCATCCTCGTCGTAGCTATTGCTTGTATTGAATACAAAAAATTCATCGCTTTTTTCAATTGTAAAAAATGCATTTGGTGGAATCAATTTTTCAACAACTATAACAGTTTTTGTTATTGTATCTCCATCTCCTATAACTGATGCAACAGCGGTAAGAGTAACATTATATATTCCCGCTTTTTCATATTTATAAGGAATAATCGGGCGTGAAACTTTCTTATCATAATTTCCATCTCCATCTAAATCCCACCAATATCCATCTATTGGATATGCAGAATTTGAGGAGCTAGCATCAAAAAATATTTGCTGTCCGACCAAAACATTTCCAAATAGAGTTTCCTTATCAGGTGTAATCATATAAATCTGTCTACCATTTTCATCTTTTATTATAAATCTTGCATCAACTCTTGCTTTTACAACAGGAAGAATTGCAATTAAAGATATTATGAGCAAAACAATTTTTTTCATAATTAAATAATCTCAATTAATATTTATTGTTTCTCATTTAAATTTGTTTTCTCATTTAAAAGCTCGCAAGCAACATGATATATATCGCTAATTGAATATTCTGGATGTTTTTTAATTACCTTTCTTACAATTTCTTTAACATATCTTTCCTCTGTTTCATCAACAATTTTTTTAACAATTTTCCTCAATGCCCTCTTTTTTCTTATTTCGCCAAAATGCTGATGAATTTCTTCAATAACCACAATTATTTCAATAGATGAAAGAATAAGTACAAATATAGAAAAAATGAATATATATCTTTCTCTATTAACCAGTGAATAATAAAAAATTTCTATATCCCATAGAAGAACAATAAATGGTATAATAATAGCTATCTTTTCAAGTATAGTTGCGGAGAATATTTCTTTGAGCCTTTCTCTTAAAAATCTGTGCCTCATTTTAAATATTTTTTTCCCTTCCTTCAACAAGTGAGAGAAAGTGCTCCACTCCTTCTCTTGCCCCTCTTGCAAAAAGGATATCTCCTTCCTTTATAACGGTATCCTTGTTAACATTGTATATCCACTCCCCATTTCTTTTTATTGCTATGATCCACATTCCTGTATTGGATGCAAGGTCAACATCTCCAAGTTTTTTATCGCACAAAACAGAGGATGAAACCTTCGCTTTTACAAGCACTTCTTCTGATTCAAAAATACTTTCCTTTATTATAGGATGAAGCTCTATGTCACGAAGCTCTACGTCCGCTATCTCGCGGGCTGCGTCCGCTATGGCCTCCGCACAGTAGGCAAGCTGAATTATTGCAAGAGCTTCATTTTCTTCGAGTTCGCCCGCTATTGCATCTCTTATAACGAGTTTTTGTAGCCTGTCATTTAGTTCATCAACCATATCTTCAAGTTCATAAACCTCTTCAGCAAGCTCAATATTATCATATATTACTGATGAATAGGCAAGATCTACCATTAACTCCGCTTTATTTTTCATTTCCAGCAATATGGTTTGCGCCTCCTTTTCACCCATTAAAGCACCTCTATCTCTCCCTTCAGCAATTTGCTTAAATTTTTTAATCCTTCATCTGGCCCAATACATATAAGCATATCTCCCTCGCATAGCTTCTCTTCTCCCTTTGGACCATAAATCCAGGAATTTCCTCTTCTTATGGCTATAATTCTTACCCCAGTTTCTGAAGATATTTTTAATTCCTTTATACTTTTTCCTTTAGCGGATGAATTTTCACTCACTTTTATTACCCTTACCATCTCCGCGGATTCTTTCACAAGTGTTGGAAGAATTGGATGAGTAATCTTGTAAGACAAAATCTTCACCATGTCACCCGCGGCATTTGCTATGCTCTCCGCAGCTTCCGCAATCTGCAATATGCCAGCCATTTTTTCCGCATCTTCTTTTGTTCGGGATGCCATCATTGCCATGATTCTTATCTGATAATTCAGTTTATCCATTTTTACCTCTAAATAGCGAACTTCATCCGCTATTTCTCTGTTATCAAAAAGAATTGCTGAGTATGCCAAATCAACTATCAGCTCGCAGATATTTTTCATTTCCTTTAGAATTTCTTTTATGCTTTTTGTCTCATATTCTATTTCTTCAAATTCCGCTTTTTTCCACCGAGGAATATGTTTCATCTCAAATCATATATATTGATGAGTATTTAAAAGTATTTCCCAGTGTTTTTTATTTAGTATCTTGGAAATTGAAAAAGTTATGAAATAGAGTTGTTTTACTTCAAACTAAAGATAATCAAAAAATCTTAAATTATGAGGATGAAGGGGAAAATAGCAATATATTTGCTGATTTTTGCTGGCTTATTAGCAATTATAGGAATAGCTAATGCTAATGCTTATACCCTCATAATCCAATCCATATAAACGGAAATAACAAATTTACTCCAGGAAATGTAGCTATCTCTTTTTCATTGGCTAGTGAAATTTGGACTGAAAATACAAATGCATATTTCATTATAAGGAATTGCTGTATCCCTGGAGCAGAGAGTTGAAAATGTAATTCTAGAAAATAATCTGAATGGCATTCATTCAGGGTTTTCAATCGATATCTTGATATCAAACAATGCAATAAGAAATAATGAGTATGGTGTGGCTGGATTATTCAGGTGGGAACGAGATAAAAAGCAACAAAATAACTAATAACTATTGGGCGTCTTCATTAGTTGCTCTGTGGTAATATCGCAAATAATAAAATAACCAACAATAGCTACTGCATTTCTCTCGGGAATTCATTACAATAATATCTATGGTAATTCTGAATGCGGAATCTATCAATTTATTTTTTTCTGCCAACCGCAGATGCTCGCTATAATTGGTGGCGCTATATTTGGGCAATTTATGGGGATAAGGTGAGTTTAGGCGTACTCTTTGTTCCATGGCTATTTTTTCCAGTTGGAGAAGAGCATCTACCAGCAAAGTTATCTTATCCAACACTTCCTATTTTCAAGATTTTCACTCATAAAAAATCGTTAATTTTATGAATTGCGGTTGGGATAAAATTAGTGCATAAAATAAGGTATGGATTGGCAAAAAATGGTTTTGAATTGTAAGAATGAGTACGGGATATTATTTCACCTTTTAACTGATATTCTTTTAGGTTATTCAATATCATCCACGCATCGAAAGATTTAATAAGCATAGGTATATATCGGGTAAATGCTGAACGATCCACTTGCAGATGCATTAACTACAATAAAAAATGCAGAAAGAATTGGTAAGAGAGAGTGTATAGTAAAACCTGCATCAAAAATGATTGGAAGAGTTCTAAAAGTATTGCAGGAAAATGATTATATTGAATCTTTTGAATGGATTAATGATGGGAAAGGAGGGATGTTTAGAGTAAAAACAAAGGGGAACATAAATGATTGCAATGTTATAAAACCAAGATATAACATTAGTAAAGATGAATTTGACAAATGGGAAGCAAGGTATTTGCCCGCGGAAGGCTTTGGAGTGCTTGTTGTAAGTACAAGTGAAGGATTGATGTCTCAATATGAAGCAAAAAAGAGAGGTATAGGAGGAAGATTAATTGCTTATGTTTATTAGGCGATAACATGATGCAGAGCATTAAAAGAGAAATTGAAATTCCAGAGGGCGTGAAGGTTGATGTAAAAGATGGAAAGGTAATTGTAGAGGGTGCAAAAGGCAAAATCGAAAAAATGTTTTTTCATCCAAAAATCTCCATAGAAAAGGAAGATAATAAGATATCTCTAAAATGTGATTATCCGAAAGCGAAAGAGAAAGCAATAATTGGAAGCTATGAAGCACATATAAGAAATATGATTAAAGGAGTTACTGAAGGTTTTATTTATAAAATGAAAATTGTTTATTCTCATTTCCCAATAAAAGTTAGCGTTAAGGGTAATGAAGTAATAATAGAAAATTTCCTTGGAGAGAAGTTTCCAAGAAAAACAAAAATATTTGGAAATGTTAAGGTTAGTGTTAAAGGAGATGAAATAACACTTGAAGGAATAAACATTGAAGAAGTTGGCCAGACCGCAGCAAACATTGAATCCACAACAAGGATAAAAGATAAAGATATAAGAGTTTTCCAAGATGGAATCTACATAATAAAGAAGGGATAATATGGAAGAGACAAAAATAGTTAAAAAACCGAGGAAGAAAAAAGCATCAATTGATGCGGAAACAAAATTGCTAATGGAAAAAAGGAAAAGCAAGCCCCGTTTTATCCGCCAGCAGCTATGGCAAGTTAAAAGGCTGGATGATGTGTGGCGCAGGCCCAGGGGCATTCATTCAAAGCAGAGGGAGCATTATCATTATCGCTCTCCTTTGCCAAAAATTGGCTATTCTTCGCCAAAGAAAGTTAAGGGGTTGCATCCATCTGGTTTTAAGGAAAAGCTTGTTTATAATTTGAAGGATTTGGAAGGAATAGATGCGGAAAAAGAAGCAATAAAAATAGCTCACTCTGTCGGGAAAAAGAAGAGACAAGAAATAATTGCGAAAGCGGATGAGTTAGGAATAAGAGTTCTTAATAGGGTGCTAAGATGAATTTGAAATATCAGCGACGAATAGCTGCGGATTTACTCAAATGTGGTGAAAATAGAGTATGGATGGACCCAGAAAAAACTGACGAGATAAAAAAAGCGGTAACAAGAAGGGACATAGAAAATCTTATTAATATGGGGTTAATAAAAGAGAAGAAAGAAAAAGGCATATCAAGAGGCAGAACCAGAAAAAGAATTTTACAGAGGAAGAAAGGCAGAAGAAAGGGACATGGCTCAAGGAAAGGGAAGGCGGGCGCCCGCCTGCCAAAAAAAGAAAAATGGATAAAAACGATAAGGCCTATAAGGGCTTATTTAAGAGAGCTGAGGGATAAAGGTATAATAAGTGAAAAAACATATCGCCTTTATTATAGAAGGGCGAAAGGAGGGCAATTTAAAAATAAAGCTCATCTAAAAATGCATCTACAGATGGAAGGGATAAAGGTGGAATGAAATGAGAGGTATATTCAGAAGGAAAAGGGAAGGAAAAACAAATTACAGGAAAAGATTTGCTCTACTTAGATCTGGAAAGCCGAGAGTAACAGTGAGAAAATCAAATAAAAACATAAGAATACAGTTTGCATTATATGATGAGAGAGGGGATAGAATAGTTGTTTCTGCAATGGGAAGTGAGCTTAAAAAATATGGATGGGGCTATAGTTTTTCAAATGCACCCGCAGCATATCTAACAGGTATTATAGCGGGCAGGAGAGCAATAAAAAAGGGTATAAATGAAGGTGTTCTTGATATTGGCCTACAACACATTTCGAGGGGAGGAAATATTTCCTCCGCATTAAAAGGACTTTTGGATGCGGGTGTTGAGATTCCTCATGCAGAGGATATATTGCCCAGCGAAGATAGAATTTATGGAAAACATATAGATGAAAAAATGACTGAAATGGTAAAAGAAATAAAGAAAAAAATAGAGGAAGAATATGCCTAATGGATGGACTCCAAAAACAAAGTTGGGTAAGCTTGTTGCAAACGGAGAAATAACCTCAATGAGCAAGGTATTGAAAAGTGGATTGCCTTTGAGAGAGGTAGAGATAGTTGACCTCTTATTGCCTGAGATAGAGGACGAAGTAATTGATGTGAACATGGTGCAAAGAATGACTGATTCTGGCAGAAGGACAAAATTCAGAGTTACTGTTGCTATTGGAAATAAAGATGGATTTGTTGGCATAGGACAGGCAAAGGATAGAGAAGTCGGAATGGCGATTAGAAAGGCGGTTGATAATGCAAAACTGAATATAATAGAGATAAGTAGGGGATGCGGTTCTTGGGAATGTGGTTGTGGCATGCCTCATACCCTGCCATTTACTGTGGAAGGAAAATCTGGCTCTGTAAGGGTTTTACTCAAGCCTGCGCCCCGTGGCGTGGGGCTGGCGGTTGGGAATGTTGCGAAGGTTGTTTTAAGGTTAGCAGGTATACAGGATGCATGGGGGATTGCGAAGGGGCACACGAAGACAACAATAAATTATGGAAAAGCGGTTTTTGATGCCTTGCGTAACACAACTCTCTATAAGATACCTGAGGATAAGAAAAAGAAACTCAATATTGTATCAGGGATGGTGGGTTCAAAATGATTGCGGTTGTTAGAATAAAGAGCACGATAGGAGCAAGCAGGGAAGTGAGAGATACGCTTAAGATGCTTAACTTGCATCATATAAACAACTGCACAATAATAGAGGATAATCCAAGCTATAGAGGAATGCTCCAAAAAGTTAAGGACTATGTAACCTGGGGAGAGATTGATGAAGAAACGCTTAAATTGCTTCTCGAAAAGAGATGCAATTTAGACGCTAATCTTGCAATAGAAAAGTTAAAAAAAGGAGAGAAATTAAAAAATATAACTAATCCTTGCATAAAGTTGCATCCGCCAAGAAAAGGTTATGAAAACATTAAAAAAAGCTACTCTATAGGTGGTTCATCTGGATATAGGGGAAAGGCAATAAATGAATTAATAAGGAGGATGCTATGAGGAAAGTAACCAAGAAAATGCGTGGATCCCATACACATGGATATGGGGGAAAAAAGAAGCATAGAGGAAAAGGCTCAAGAGGAGGAGTAGGAAGAGCGGGAAAGCATAAGGGAGTTAAATTAGGGTGGGGAAGGAGAGGTTTTGTAAGACATGCGTTAAGAAGAGAGATAAATACAATAAATGTTGGTGAGCTTAATAAAATAGATAAGGAAGAAATAAATCTCAAGGAGATGGGTATTCATAAATTGCTTGGTGCGGGTTATATAAATAGACCAGTTAAAGTAATAGTTGAGAAAGCGAGCGAGAATGCTGTTAGAAAAATAGAAGAAGCTGGAGGAAAAGTTATAGTGGGATAAAATGGCGGAGAAAAGCAGATTATATGTATTCAAGCCGATCGTTGACAGATGGCCTGCAATTAAGAAACCAAAAGGTCATGTGCCATTTAGAACAAAATTGCTATGGACATTGCTATGCTTGATTTTGTACTATATACTCTCCCAAACAATGATATACGGTCTCGCTCCAGAAAGTATTGATCTGTTCGCTGGTTTTAGATTTGTAATAGCGGGTGAAAGCGGAAGCATTGTTCACCTTGGAATAGGTCCGATTGTTACCGCATCTATCATACTTCAGCTTTTTGTCGGTGCAAAAATAATAAATTTGAATCTTGAAGATGAGGATGATAGGGCATTTTATCAAGGTTTTCAGAAGGTTTTAATTGTAATAATGATATTTGTTGAGGCAATTCCACAGGTATTTGGTTATTTAAGTCCAAGTTCTTCTTTAATCAGCAAAGTCGGGACTTTTGGCGCGAGAAGTATAATAGTAATGCAGTTGTTTGTTGGTGCGATGCTCGTTTTTTGGATGGATGAGCTTATTTCAAAATGGGGGATTGGCTCTGGTGTATCACTTTTCATAGCTGCTGGTGTATCTACTGCAATAGTTACTGGCTTGTTCAGCTGGCTCCCCACAAATGCGAGCGAGGCTCTAAGCATTGATAATCCTCCCGCTGGTACAATTCCAAAAACAATTTACCTTACAAGCAAAATGTCTTTGGGCGAGCTGGTGGGTGGGGGATTTGAGCAGATATTCATAGCTCCTCCGAATCCAGTAATAGCGCTTATTGGCACTTCCATAATATTTGTTTTTGTTGTATATGCGGAATTATCAAGCGTAGAATTGCCTTTAGCCCATGAAAGCGTCAGGGGGGCAAGGGGAAGATATCCTCTCCGCCTCATGTATGCATCAAATATTCCAGTAATACTTATGGCAGCTTTGCTTGCAAACATAAACATGTTTGGTATGCTTTTATGGAGGAGTAAAATACCATTTATAGGAGGCGCATGGTGGATAGGACAATATGAAGCGGGCTCAACTCATCCAACTGCTGGCGGGATATGGTATTTAACCGCTCCAAATGGCCTGCATTCATGGTTTTTGCCCTTAATAGATAGAAGATATACTGCTTACCTCCAAGATCATGCTCCCTGGCAAATGATATTGCGCCTCATAGTATTTTCAGTAGTATTCCTTTTGGGATGCGTCTTTTTCGGAAAATTCTGGATAGAAACAACAAATATGGGGCCGGAAGCGGTAGCCAGGCAGATAGAAAACTCGGGAATGCAGATTCCTGGTTTTAGGCGCGACCCAAGGGTTTTGAAAAAGGTTCTTGAAAGGTATATACCCGCTCTTACAGTTTTAAGCTCCTTGCTTGTTGGATTGCTTGCGATATTTGCGGATATGATTGGAACTGTAGGTAATACATCTGGAACGGGGGTATTGCTTACTGTTGGTATTGTTATAAGATTATATGAAGATATAGCAAGAGAGCAGGCAATGGAAATGCATCCTGTATTGAGAAAATTCTTAGGAGTGGAGGAATGAAAGTAATTGTTGCGGGTATTCCTGGGGCAGGTAAAACGACGGTGCTGAATGAAGTTAAAGGAATAGAAATAGTGAATTACGGAGATGTAATGTTTAGCATTGCAAAAGAGAAAAATCTTGTGAAGAATAGAGACGAGATAAGGAAATTGCCAGTTGAAAAGCAGAGGAAATTGCAGAAGGAGGCGGCCAGAAAAATTGCTAAAAAGAAAGATGTTATAATTGATACTCATTGCACAATTAAAACAAAGGATGGGTATATGCCTGGCTTACCATATGAAATACTTTCTATAATAAAGCCAGATTTTATAGTTTTGGTTGAAGCAGATCCAAAAGAAATTGAGAAAAGAAGAAATAAAGATAAGGATATAAGAGGGAGAGATGTAGAAAGTTTGGAAGAAATTGAATTGCATCAGAATATAAACAGGATGGCTGCTATTGCATATGCAGCACTTATAAATGCAAATGTAAAGATAGTTAAGAATGAAGAAGGGAAAGTAAAGGAATGTGCAGAAGAAATAATGAAGGTGTTTTAAATGGAAAGAAGGCAATCATCTTTTCTATTTTTCTTTCTCTTGATGCTTGCTTTTTTGATAATTTTTGATCCTGTAATAAGAGGCGCTATTGGAAGAGCGGTAAACTATATTTTATATCCAATTATTGGATTTAATGGAAATTACCCGCTGCTAACAGTTTTCATAGCGGGCTCGCTTGTTATAATAATTTCTGCGCTGATAAGACATTTTACAACAAATTGGGTTGAGATGGCTAAAATGCAGGAAAAAGTAAGCGAGTTTCAAAAAAAATATAGAGAAGCTTTGAAGAGCCAGAATAAATACATGATAAAAAAACTTCAAAATATGCAGAAGGATATAATGTTGGAGCAAAGCAATATAACATCAAAACAATTCAAGATTATGCCAATAACAATAATACTTTTTGTCCCTATCTTTACCTGGATATGGGAATTTCTTTATTCAACAAATCACTATTATTTTGATACCCCATGGCAAATTCATGCAAGTCTTTTCAAATCATCGTTTATTTTCCCTAACTGGATTCTCCTTTACATGCTCTTTTCCATCCCATTTACCCAATTCATTCAATATATACTGAGATTAAAATGGCTGAGAAAGGCATAACCATTGGCGGGCTCCCTGGGGCGGGCACAACCACAGTGGCGAGAATGCTTGCGGAAAAAACTGGCATGGCTTATATAAATGCAGGTGAAATATATAGAGACATTGCAGATAGAAAAGATATGTCTCTCCTTGATTTTGAAAAGTATAGCGAGGCACATCCGGAAATTGATGTTGAGATAGATAAAAGACAGGAGGAGATATTAAGGAAGGGGAATGTTGTTGTTGAGGGTCGCCTTTCCGGGTGGATTGCACATCTTAAAAAAATACCCGCCATAAAGATATGGCTTGAATGCGATGAAAATGAGAGAATAAGGAGAATTGTTGAAAGAGAGGGCGGGGAGTTTGCTGAAAAAAGAAAGGAAACAAAGGAAAGAGAAGAGAGCGAAAGCAGAAGATACAAAAAATTTTATGGAATAGATTTGAATGACAAATCAATATATGATATAGTAATTGATACTTCTTCTATTCCTCCTGAAGAAGTTCTCAAGAAAATTATTGAGAAGATATCATAAAAATTTAAAGATATTTTCTATTACTTTCCTCCATTCTTTTTCATCTTTGACAAGAAATGGCGTATCCACAACTTCAAGCATGGACAAATCATTAATGCTACTTCCAAGAGCAACGGTCTTTATTTCTCCAAATTTGGTTTTATAAAGCTCTATTAGAATTTCAACCGCCTTTCCTTTATTATTATTGCCTATTAGATGATAGTATCTATCTCCTTTTGTATAGTTTAAACCACATTTTTTTATCGCTTCTATGACATTTTCTTCCTTTCCATCCAATATTTTGAATGGTTCATCATACTCTCTTTTCTTTGCTAATTTTGCTATTTTTAAGCTCAATCCACAATCTATGGCTAATTCTTCTGTGCTCATGTCTCCGAAACCAATAATCTTGCATTTACTCATTTCTGTTATTTCCTTAAGTTTTCTTCTGATTATTGAATATTTAGTTCCTAACTCAATAACTTTATATTTTCCAACAACTTTTGAATATTGGTAAGGGAAACCAAAGTAAGAATGCGGAATAAAAATAGCTGCTCCATTTTCTACTATAAAAGGGTCTTTTATGCCAATTTCTTTCCTTAAAAATTCGATTTCTGCTCTTGTTTTACTGCTACAAATTACAATTGGTATGTTTGAATTTATAATAAAGTCTATAGCGGATTTTGCATGTTTATAGGAATAATTTTTATCCAATAAACAGCCATCTAGGTCTGTAAAAATTACAATCATTTTTGATTTATCTCCTTTACAGCAGAATCTTTCAATTTTTCTCTTAAGTCAGGCATTGCTGAAATAGCTCTTATCCAGTCAGGCATTTGAGATGCAACTGGATTTTTTAAATATTTTTTTCCTCCATCCATTATTATCTGTGAGAATTGTTCCACCGTCGCCTCCTCCAAATGTATATTATATTTTAGATTGTTACAGATAGCATCCGCCTGATATTGCCTTATTTTGTTTTGTGCAAATTTTCTATACATAACCTGTAGGCTCAGCAAAAAATCTTTGGAAACCTCTATTCCATCAGTTTCAGTAAGAGTTCTTAAAAGAGTTATTATACAATCTTCCGCTGTTTTTAATAAACCATTTTTTATCATTTCTTTATGTTTATGCTCATAAAATCCGAGATCCACCTGACAGATTCTTCTATATGTAACGTTTCTAAAAATCTCTGCAAGAGTTCCTATTTCAAGCCCCCAATCACAAGGCATCCTTAAGTTTAAGGCTAAATCAGTAGTTATAGCGATTTCACCTGAAAGGAGATATCTGAATGATTCAAGATATCTTAAGAATTCAGAGCCATGAGAAAGTTTTTCTTGCAATGCTTCTATTAAAGGCACGATAAGAAGGCGATAAACCCTTCCATGCATTGTTCTATCTTCCATGTTTAATCTTGCATAATATCCTTTAGAGAAAAAGAAATCGAGTTTCGATTCAACAACAGGGTAAAGAAGTTTTGTGGGCAACGTTTCTTCATAAGTTATTATATCCGCATCATGAATTGCTATGGCATACATATCGAGAGAAGCAATTCCTGTTGCTATCCATAAATCCTTTCCTTTTCCCTTTAAATAAGTGATATCTAACCCTTTTTTCTTTAATTCTTCTAAAACCTTATTCATCTCTTTCTTATTACACCAAATTATCTCGCAAGGCAATTCAAGATTTTTAAAGATTCTCAAAGATTTTTCATATTCTTCATTTGTTGCAGAAATAGCAATAAATATCTTTTTTAGGTAATCGCATTTATTTAATTCTTCAATTATTTTTTTCAATGAATTGTCATTTAAATCTTTGCCAGCGATCGGAATTACTACACCAATTGGATATTTTTCACCAAGAATTTTGAGCCGTTCTTTTATTTTATATGGGTCGATATTAAAGTCATGTATGGTTGTTATTTTCCCCTGACAAAAATCCATAATAAAATTTTATTATTATTTAAAAAGTTTGTGCATTTAAAAAAGTTTATGAATTTAAAATATATTCTCTTCCATGATAGAGAAAACACTTGGTCAAGTTTTAGATGAAACCGTGCAAAAATACCCGAATACAGATGCACTTGTTTATCTAGACGGCATAAGATATAATTATAAAGAATTCAAGGATATTGTGGATAGAGTTGCTCGTGGCTTAATTGCTTTAGGAGTTAAAAATCAGGACCATGTGGCGGTTTGGGCTACAAATGTGCCAGAGTGGGTGATTTTGCAGTTTGCGACCGCTAAGGTTGGGGCGGTACTTGTTACAGTGAATGTTTATTATAAAGCGAGGGAGTTGGATTATTTGCTCCGCCAGTCCGACACCAAATATCTTTTCCTGATTGATAAATTTAAGGATGTAAGTTATGTTGATACTCTCTATACAATAATGCCGGAAATTAAAAAGGGAGAAAAATCAAGCAATTTTCCTCTTTTTGAAAAGGCTATATTTATGGGTAAGGAGAGATATGACGGTTTGCTGAATTTTGAAGATATCTTAAGTATGAGCAAGGAAGTTAGTGAGGAGGAGTTAAAGCAAATAGAAAAGATGGTTAATCCGCATGATGTTGTAAATATGCAATATACATCTGGCACAACGGGCTTTCCAAAAGGAGTTATGCTTACCCATTACAATATAATTAACAATGCTTATTGGGTTGGCAAAAATCTTGATTTGAGTAATAAAGATAGGTTATGCATACCAGTGCCATTCTTTCACTGTTTTGGTTGTGTTATCTCTACTCTCAATTGTGTTGTTCATGGGGCGACAATGGTTCCGTTAGAATTTTTTGACGCAGAAAAAGTTTTAAAATCCATAGATAAGGAAAAATGCACTGCTCTTCAAGGTGTGCCAACAATGTTCGTAAGAGAGTTAAATCACCCAGATTTTGAAAAATATGATACTTCATCTCTTAGAACGGGCATCATGGCAGGCGCCCCATGCCCTTCAGAGCTCATGAAAAGAGTGATGGAAGAAATGCATGCAAAAGAAATTACAATATGCTATGGATTAACTGAAACCTCTCCTGTTCTCACTCAAACGAAAAGAGACGACCCTTTTGAAAAGAGAGTTGGAAGTGTTGGAAAACCTCTGCCATATGTTGAGGTGAAAGTTGTTGAACCAAATACAGAAAGGGAACTGCCACCAAATACTCCTGGAGAACTTGTAGCAAGGGGATATGGGGTAATGAAAGGTTATTATAAGATGCCCGAAGCAACCGCAAAAACAATAAGAAATGGATGGCTTTATACTAAGGATTTAGCAATGATTGATAATGAGGGATATGTATATATACTTGGGAGAGTTGATGATATGATTATTAGAGGAGGAGAGAATGTTTATCCGCGCGAGATAGAAGAATTTCTCTATAAGCATGAAAAGATAAAGGAAGTTGCGGTTGTTGGTGTACCTCACAGTGAGTATGGCGAAGAGGTTGCTGCATTTATCCAGCTTAAAGATGGCATGACCGCAACTGAGGAAGAGATAAAAGAATTTTGCAGAAAAAATATTGCGAGATATAAAGTTCCGAAATATATTTTCTTTATAAATGAGTGGCCGATGACCGCAAGCGGTAAGATACAAAAATTCAAATTGAAGGAAATAGCAAAAGAAAAACTTGGTTTAAAATGAAAATAGCACATATCTCTGACATTCATTTTGGAATGAGCTGGATGTTTATAGAAAAAATGGCAAGAAAAGGGATTGAAAGAATAAATAAGGAAAATCCAGATATTGTTGTTATAACGGGTGATTTAACTGATTATGGATTGAAAAAAGAATACAAAGGAGTTAAAAAATTACTTGATAGCATAAAATGCGATTATCTTGCGATACCGGGCAATCATGATGCACGCCATCAGGGGGCGAGCATATTTGAGGAATATATTGGTGATAGATTTTTTGTCAAGAAGATAGGAAGATATAAATTTGTTGGGCTTGATAGCAGTCAGCCAGATTTAGATGAAGGACATGTCGGAAGAGAGCAGATGGAGAAAATGAAAAGGTATATAGGAAAGAATTCAATAATAATTCTGCATCACCATCTCCTTCCTATCCCTGAAACTGGAAGAGAGAGAAATGTCCTTGTCGATGCGGGGGATGTGCTAAAATTGCTAAGTGATTATAAAGTTAAAATTGTTTTAAATGGGCATAAGCATGTTCCATGGGTATGGGAGATAAATAATATAGTTATCTCCACCGCAGGCACAATTTCATGCGAGCGCACCCCATATACCCAATCTTTAAATATTGTTGAAATAGAGAAAGATAAAAAAATAAAGATAAGGAAAATAAATGTTTCGGATGGAAAGGAAAAAGTGATAGTTTTTGAGGTAAAATAAAATGATTAAAGTTTATGGAATAGGAGGATATGAAGAAGTCGGAAAGAATATGACTTGTATTGAAGTAGATGATGAAATAATTATTTTGGATATGGGTCTTTACATGGATAGATTTATTGCATTTAAAGAGAAAGGTTTAAAAATGGAGGCACAAGCATTAATTGATGAAGGAGCTATACCAGATGATAAAAAAATAAGGGATTTAAAGGAGAAAGTAAAGGCGATAGTAATATCTCATGCTCATCTTGACCACGTGGGTGCCGTAAGATGGCTTGCGCCGAATTATGATTGCAAAATAGTTACCACCCCTTATACAAGCGAAATTATATTAAGGCATTCAAGAAGCTTAGGAAACAGAATTGTAAGAACAAATGTAAATTCAACATATAGGATTTCAAAAAATATTGAAGTAGAGTTCATAAATGTCACTCATTCCATTCCTCAATCAACAATACTCCATTTGAAAACAAGATATGGAAGTATAATATATGCGCTTGATTACAAAAATGATAACCATCCTGTAATTGGAAGTAAGACAAATATAAAGAGGCTTAAGGAAATTAAAGATGTTTTACTTTTGATTGCTGATTCAACAAATGTTGATGAGGAGAGAAAAACATTTTCAGAATCAATTGCAAGAGAAATGCTTAAGGATATAATTCTTGGGATGGAAACAGAAGGGCATGGGATTTTTTTAACAACGTTCTCTTCTCATATTGCAAGGCTGAAAAGCATGCTTGAAATAGCAAAAACTCTCAAAAGAAAAGCGGTTTTTATAGGTAAATCTCTTTATGATTATATTGAATCCGCTGAAAAACTAAAACTGGTAGATTTTTCAAAATATTCGGATATAATAGAGAATGCTGAAAGAGCAGAGAGAAAGCTTGCGGGAACGAACGAAAAAAAGGAAGATTATGTTTTTATTGTAACAGGCGGTTTAGGTGAAAAAGATGCAGTGCTAACAAAAATTGTTAATGATGAATTGCCCCTAAAAATTTCTGAAAATGATTTTGTGATATTTTCATGTGAGGTGATACCAACACCTACAATTCAAGCAAATAGACAAATCCTTGAGGATAAAATAAGGAGAAGAAAGGCTAGGATATTTAAAGATATTCATGTATCAGGACATGCTTCAAGGGAAGATTTGAGAGATTTGATAAAAATTGTTTCTCCTTTGAATATTTTGCCGGCACATGGAGATATAGGAAAATGCTCTTCATTTGCAACACTTGCAAATGAAATGGGATACGAGCTTGGAAAAAATGTTTATATAATTCAGAATGGGCAGAGCATTTCTTTAAACCCTATCTAAAATATATGATATGCCATTTTTTGTTATCCTAAAATGATTTCCCTCTTTAATTTCGATAAATCCATTTTCTTCGAGAAAAGATAGAGCATCATCAATATCCTCTCCTACTTTTATTCCTAAATAATCTTTACCGACCCACCCCTCCTTATTTTCTACATTATGAACAAGTAGCACAAGCAATATATCTTCTGCAACTTCTTCAATCACATTTTTAAAGCATTTCAACTATTTATTATTTCTTCAATTTTTACACACCTATTCTCGTGCGAAGGGCAAAAAATCCTTCCGCTTCAATCGCTTTTGCAACTTTTTCCTGCGTTTCGCCAGGCGTGAGTGCAACCATATATCCACCAAGCCCGCTTCCTGTCATTTTTGCGCCTATTGCCCCATTTTTTCTTGCAATTTCTACAAGCATATCAAGCTCTTCGCATGAAACTTCTATCTGGCGAAGCAATTCGTGATTTCTATTCATCAGCATTCCTACTTTCCTCCAGTCTTCTTGAATTAATGCCTTTTTTGCCTCATATGCAATTTTTTTCGCTTCTTCAAATATTTCATCATATTTTTTTCTATAAACCTCTTTTCTTTGCTTTACTCCTTCAACCGCTTTCTTTGTATCTGTTGTTATTCCAGTATCCCCCATAACAATTTCAACTGGCCTAACTTTTATTTTTTCAATTTCCTTCCCCTTAACAAACCATATTAATCCTCCAAAAGTTGAGCAGGCATTGTCTATTCCAGAAGGATTTCCATGATAAGCTTTTTCTCCTTCATAAGCAATTTCATTTATTTCATCGTCACTCAGCTTCATTTTCAATTCATCCGCTATTGCTCTTGCTATCGCAACACAACTTGCTGCACTTGCGCCCACGCCACTTGTTGCTTTTAGGTCGCCGTGCAGCCTTATTTCAAAAAAGTCTTTGACTCCCATTTTTTCTTTTATTCTCTTTATTGACTCAATTTGCTGATGAAGTTTTTCTTCCTTGTAGCCAGGTGTTGCATCTCTGTCATCATGTATTATATCCCTTCCTTCTGTTTTCTTCACCTCCGCAATTGTTTTTTTGTCTATCGCAGAGGCAATTGCGGGCACATCATAAACAACAAAGTGCTCATTGAAAAGAATAACTTTCCCATATCCATATCCCTTTCCCATGATTTTCAATATTTTTTAATATTTAAGATTTTTTGATTCAAGTGAAGATATTCCTAAAAATCTGAGCTATTTTCGGGAGCATGTATATAAACAAGAAGATTATAAGCAATACAAGCAATATTTTTATTGCAAATTTCAATATTTTCCAAAGTGCTATTAGAATTACAAAGAAGGCAATTATTAGCAGGAGTAGCAGAGTATGGCTCATAAAGAAAAAGCAATCAAGAATATTTATATTTTAAGATTTATATGAAATAAAGAGTAGGAGAACAAATAAAAACCAGGTTAAGGAGAGAGTATATAACCATACGTTTTTTATCTCCAAAATTATGCCCGAGATAATCAATACTATCGGCAAAACAAAACCTAGCAATAAATAAATTATACTTTTTGTATTCATTGAGGGGTATATACATTTTTAGAATAAAAATTTTTATCCTTTTTACTTCCTCAATATAACAAAATAATTATCTTTAAGCCATTTACTCGCTTTCTTTACACTCCATGCCTTCTCTATTTTAAATCCGCTTCTCTTCACTTCTCTTTTTAGCTCTCCCATGCTATAAAGATGATAAAATCTCGTAATTTCTTTACCATTTTTTTTCCAAGGAATAAAAATGTCTCCATGCTCTTTCCATGGCTTAAAAAATTTTTTTATAAAATGAAAAATAAATTTATCCTGCCATTTTGCCCAAACAGAAATCAATACCCTTCCATCTTTTTTCAAAACCCTTCTTAACTCCATTAAAGCTTTTTTCCTTCTCTCCCTTCCATCTATATTATGAAGGGTTGCAATAAACAATGCATTATCAAAGATCTCATCTGGAAATGGCAATTGGCAAGCATCACAGCATACAAGAAATGCGTTTCTCGCTTTTTCCTTCGCTATTTCAAGCATCTGAAAGGATATATCTGCACCAACCGCAAGGCATTTACTTTGCATCGCCAGCAGGTGGCGCCCCCCGTCGCAACCTAAATCCAAGCATGTGCCTTGAATAGTGTTTATGAAGTCGATGCATTCTTTCCATGGGATTTTGCGCTTCGCATCGAAATCTTTTGCTATCTCATCCCAAACATTCATTTTCTGATAATTCCAGTTATTAACTTATCTGTGTTGAAAATTTTTATTGCAATTGTCATGAAAATTGCTGAAAATATCGCAATGTAGATTAGCCCCCCTATAACCATAAAATAATTTTTGAAAAGAAGAAAGCGAGGAGCCATCATTGGATGGGAGAATGGTATGAGGAATAAAAGTGTTTTTAGCAGAGATGGCATTGTTTCAAAGTCCTTGAACATTGTTAAAAACATTGGGATTAAGGCAAGCATTGATAATGGAAGTGTGAGTGTTTGAGCACTTTTATAATTTTTTGCAAAAACACCGAGCACAATACAAATTGCAAGAGCGGATGTCAATGCAAGAAAAACAGATAAGGCAATGAGAATATAATCGTAGCCACCCAGAGATAAACCATAGTTAGCAAGATTTATTTGTGAAGATCTCTGAAATGAATTGATGTAATAGCTAAAACCAATCATATAAATTGTTGCCATTATCAATCCAACTATTGCGCTACCTGTTATCTTTCCTAAAACTATTTCACTTCTTCTAATTGGCAAGGTTAAAAGAGTTTCAAGCGTCTTATTTTCCTTTTCTAATCCCATTGAGGATATAACCATGCCTCCACCCATCATAACAATAATCATCATTATTATTGGAATTGTTATTGATTGGGAATAAAGCAAATTTGAAAGCATTTGAGGAGAAATTCCTTCCATCTCTTTTTCTTTAATTATTGTAATATCATTCTTTGTTAAAGGTGATAAAATCGTTGAATTCAACCCACTTTCCTCAATGATTTCAGATGATATCCTACTCCTTATATTTATGAATATGTTATCCAAAAAAGCGGAGGATACAATATCACTAACTCCTATTCCTTTAACAAGCCAATACACTTTTATTTCCGCCTGTTGAAAAGTGTTTATTTTCTCGCTAAAGTTATTTGGAATAAAAATCAGGCATATTATTTCATCTTTAAGTTCGTCTAGCAATTTATTAACATCTCCTTCATTTTTTCCCTCACCTTTAACATTTGCAAATTTTTTTATCTCCTCAATGGCAATTTTTGAAAAGAGACCATTATCGCAATTTACTATAGCGACATCTTGCTTTTTCTCCGCTTCAGTTGCTATATTCCCAAAAGCATTTCCAAGCACCGCAAAAAGAAGAACAGTTGCAACCATAGGCAAAATTGTTGAAGGAGTTAGCAACTCTTTAATTTCTTTCTTAACTAAAGATGAGAAGCTCATCCAACCACCTTAACAAAAACTTCTTCAATATTTCTTGCATTATATTTCTCTTTTAGCTGAGAAGGCTTACCTTCTTCAACTACTCTGCCATTATTAATAAGAGCTATTTTATCACATAAAAATTCTACTTCAAGCATGTTATGGGAAGAAAGCAAAAAGGTTATTCCCTCTTTTAAACTTGCCTTTATTATATTCCTTATTTCTTGGGCATTTATTACATCCAGCCCCGCGGTTGACTCATCAAGAATTGCCAGCTTTGGTTTATTCATCAAAGCCCTTGCAACAAGCAATCTTCGCACCATCCCTTTGCTATATGTCTCTATCTTATCATCTATCCTGCTTCCTAAATTCGCCATCTCAATTCCTCTCTCAACCACATCCTCTCCATCAAAAAATGAAGAAATAAATTTCAGATATTCCCTCCCTGTTAAATTTTTGTATGCGCCCGCCTCCTCAGGGAGGTAGCTTATCAATTTTCTTATTTCTTTTGCCTCCTTGTTTATATCATATCCAAATACATTCACGTTTCCATCCGTGATTTTAAGCAACGTTGATATTATCCTCAATATTGTTGTTTTTCCCGCCCCGTTTGGGCCAATTAAACCAAATATCTCTCCTTGCTCGACATTAAATGTTACACCCTTAACCGCCTCTATTTTTCCATATCTTTTAACAAGATTTTTTACCTCAACCGCATGCATCATGCTTAAAACTTTTCAATTTAAATATTTTTGTATTTGGTAAAAAAGATATATTTGGAAGGATATTAACGTAATGAGAGCGTTTATTGCAATAGATGTTAGGCCAAATGATGAAATTAAAAAAATTTTTGAAATGTTAAAAGAGAGCAAAGCAAAACTTAAACTTGTTGAATTAGATAACATACATCTTACAATAAAATTCCTTGGAGAAATAGATGAATCGCTAAAAGAAAATGTAAAGAAAGTGATGGAAGAAGCAACTAAAGGTTTAAAACCTTTTAAAGGAAGAATAGAGGGTTTGGGATGTTTTCCAAATCTTAGAAACATAAGGGTTATATGGATGGGATTCCATGATAATGGAGAAACTCTAAAAATAGCGAATTATATCGATGAAAAACTCGTTGAATATGGAATAAGAAGAGAGGAATCTTATAAACCCCATATAACCATAGCAAGAATGAAAAGCGCGGAGAATAAAGAAAAAGTTTTAAAGGTCATTGAGGAAAATAAGAATAAATATTTCGGGGAAATAGATTGCAATTCCATAAAGCTCAAGCAGAGCATATTAAGACCGGAAGGGCCGATATATAAAGATTTGGAAGAGATATTATTATGAAAATATTGGAAGAGGTGCTGAAGAGAATTTCACCAAGCGAAGAGGAGAAAAAAGAAATCGAGGAAATATTAAAGGAAATAAAAAATTCAATAGATAAAATAAAGCCACCGCACACGGAAGCAATGCTAGTTGGCTCTGTTGCAAAAGATACATATCTCAAAAATTCTCTTGATATAGATTTTTTTATTCTTTTTCCAACAGATTACAGTAAGGAGGAAATGCAAAAAATAGCTATTTCTATCGGTAAAAAAATTCTTAAGGAATGGAAAATTCAGTATGCGGAACATCCGTATATAAGAGGATTCTATAAAGGATATTTAGTTGATATAGTGCCATGCTATAAGATAAAAAGCCCTGATAAGAAGATGAGTGCGGTTGATAGAACTCCTTTTCATACAGAGTATATAAAAAAGAATTTAAAGGAAGAAATGAAAAATGAGGTTAGATTGCTAAAGCAATTTCTGAAGGGAATAGGTTGTTATGGCGCGGAGGCGAAAATAGAGGGCTTTTCTGGTTATCTCGTAGAATTGCTAATCCTTAAATATGGCAGTTTCTTAGAAGTTTTAAAAAATGCCAAAGAAATTAAACCATATTTTATTGATCCAGTTGATGATTCAAGAAATGTGGCTGCCGCTCTTTCAAAAGAAAAATTGGATCTTTTTGTTGAAGCATCTGAAGAATTTTTAAAAGAACCAAAAATTGAATTTTTCTTTCCTAGACAAGTAAAGTTAATGGATAGAAAAGAGATAGAGGAAAAAATAAAAAATTTTGTTGGAATATGTTTTAAAAAGCCCGAGATTGTTGATGACATTCTGTATCCTCAGCTTAAAAAAGCGGCAAAGAGTATGGAGAATTTAATGAAGAAATACGATTTTGAAGTTATTGACAAGGTTTGGTTTACCAATGAAGAGGTTTTTATTGCATTAAAATTGAAAGAAATTTTTATAGAAGAGGTAAAATTGCATGTTGGTCCTCCACTAAAAGAGAAAGAGCATGTAAAAACATTTATTGAAAAATGGAAAAATAGCGAGCTTTTAGTTGGAGAACCCTTCGAGAAAAGGGGAAGAATTCATGTAAAGATAAAGAGAGAGTATAAGAATGCAATCTCCCTTCTTAAAGATTTTTTATATGAGATAAATCTCGGGAAAAATATAAATGAGATAAAAGAGGAAATCAAAATATGCGATTACAAAGATTTATCAAAATTTGTAAATTTCTGGAGCGAGTATCTCTGTGAAAAAAAACCATGGCAAAGGTAATTATATTAGTCCCACTCTTTGCAAAAGTAGTAAATCTTCTGTCGATAACTTCTCTCCTTTCTTAAATTTATCATACAGTTCTTCCGCCTTCTTAATTAATACATCTTTTTCCTTCTCTATTTTCTTTCCTTTCTCCTTTTCCTCTTTACCTTCTATCATCTTTTCTATCCCTTTTATGGAGTTGAGATAATTGAGAAATTCATTGTGCGCCTTATCCGCATTTATCTTTGTTATTATATATTCCTCCTCAATTTTTTTTATTTCATTCAATATTTCTCTTGCCTCACTCAAGCATTGGAGCATTTTTTCGTGCTCCGCCTGAGCTCTCCCTGCCAGCTCTCTTACTCTTTCATGCTCCTTATCGCTTTCCTCTTTTAGCTCCTTTTCCATTTCTAAATATTTTTTAAATTCCTGATTATTTCTTAGAGCGTTCTCTCTTTCCATTATTTCCTTATTTATAGACGCCAGCTTTTCGATGAGCTCTTCCTCCTCTTTCCTTTTCAGAGCCCTTGTCATTTGTTTGAACTCCAGAGCATCTCTTTTTTTATACAATACATCTAACGAAACTCCGTCAGAGAAAAATTTTTTTTGTAGCTCTCCTAATTTATCCCTTATTTCTCCATATTGCTTGTTCAATTCTTCTCTTCTTTTTTTAGCCATTGCAACTTCCTTATTTATCTCATCTCTCATCTTTTTATGGAGCGATGCTTCTTTCTTTTTTCTTTTTAACTCATCTTTTAATTCATTATTTTTCTTTCTTAACTCGCTTAGTTTCTTATTTAAAATATCCCTCAAGTTTTTTGCTTCCTCCATCTTTTTTTTCAATTCCTTTTTTCTATCTTCTAATTCAGCGATTTTTAATTCTTCCACTCTAACCTAAACAGGTTTTTTATTAAAAATTTTTTTATTTTATTCGTATATCTTTCCTTCCATAACAATATGTTTTACAACATTTTCAACTCTTATGATTGCTTCTTTTGTTATTTCAAGTTTTCTTCTCAAAGATTCTTCAGCACATGGAATAGAGAGATCAAGATAACCTTTTGCAATACAAAGCGGATTAAAGAAATAATGAGAAATTTCCTCTAAAAATCTCTTTTCTTTCTCCAGGGTTTTCCTCATTTTTTCGTTTGATTCTCTTAATTTCATTTCCATTTCTTTCTTCTTTGTTATATCTATTGCATTCAGGAGATGTGCATTTCCTCTATACTCTATCTCGCAACCGCACATTTCAAACCATCTTATCCTATTATTTTTATCAAAAAATCTTATAACACTTACTCCATCCTCTATAATTTTCCAGAATTTTTTTATATCATCTTCGTGAATTAACTCGAAGAAATTTTTTTCTATTTTTTTCCTTTCATATCCTATAATTTCCGAAAATCTCTTGTTGATATAAACAGGTTTCTTATTTTTCAGTATTATAATTCCTATTAACGAATTTTCACATATTGTTCTAAAAGTTTTTTCAGAATTTTTTAGAGCATTCTCCGCAATTATCTTTTCTGTTACATCTTCAACAAGTAATATTTTGCCATTTTTCTCATTGATCTTTTTTACTGAATAATATCTTTTACCTAATTTACATATTTTGTCTTCATTTTTTACAAATTTTGGAATTTCTTTTTCATCCATTGCTGAGAAAAATTTATTTTTATATATAATACTCCCATCTCCGCCGACATAAATTATGCCTGCTGGAAGGTCCTCAATTATTTCGTCTATTTCTTTAATGATCCCAGTCCCCGTTTAGAAAAAAAATTCTATATTTAATCTTTTCTAAATTTCGAGGAATAAAATTTGCAAAAATGAAAAAGCGTGGTTAAATTCTTATATAATTAAATATTTCATTTAACATGAATAAAAAAGTGTTTGCGGTATGCGCGCTTCTTTTATTGCCATCAATAGCTGGAAAAGAAAAAACAGAGGATAGTGTTATTGTTACTGTTGATAAAAAATTTTTTTCTCCATCGGTTACTGAAAATATTAATGAAAATGCAATTGTCGTATTTATAAAAAGAGTTAGAAGCTTGAATATGGAAAAAAACAAGATATACTTCAAAATATATATAGATGGAGAAAACTCGGTTTTTTGGGAGGAATATTATGAAGGCATGGATATATATTTTGAATGGCCAATGGCATGGAAATTTGTGAATAAAACAGGTAAGATTAGTATACAAATACAGCTGTGGAAAAAGGGAATTGTGGATAAGCCATGTGATATATCAAGGAAGGAAGGAGATTATCTGTATGGAAAATCTTTAGAGTTGTTATTTGATATTGAAAGTGGTGAGTGGAAAGGAGATGATTTCCTGAATGATACAAATGGATATGGTCATTCATCTGGTTATGAAGATAGAAATTATGGAGAAGATGATTATGAGATATGGTTTGATATATTTTTATATGACGAAACAGACGATAGAATGACAAAGTATGAGAAAAGAAAATATGGTCTAGATGAGAACAAAAGCTATGGAAATATTGATTTGGATGGAGATGGCATACCCTGCGATTGGGAAGATAAATACAGATATAACCCTTTAGTTTGGGATGATCACAAAAATCTTGATGTGGATAAAGATGGACTCACAAATTATGAAGAATATTTAACAAGCCAGTGGCTTTCTGATCCTTTTGCAAAAGATATTTTTGTAGAAGTTGACGGAATGAAAGCGAAATACCCATGGCAAAGAGACTACGTATTACCAAAGGAAAGCATGCAGATGATATGCAATGCCTTTGCAAAGCATAACATAACTATACATTTTGACGATGGCATAATGGGTGGTGGAGGAGATTTAATTCCATTTGATGAAAAAATGTACGGCGATGAACTGCAATCTGCTCGCCTAAAATACTTTTTAAATGGCAATCCAAACAATTGGCGAAGAGGTGTGTTTCATTACAGCATAATAATCTGTCAGATGGGGTGGCAGGGGCGCCCGGCGGGCGGGAGGATGTTTTATATCGATAGCCACTGTGTTGGGGGGCAATATGTTAGAAATTGGATGTGGAGTATAAGGTTGCAGGGAAGCGATTATATAACCGCTATGGCAAGTGTTTATATGCATGAGCTTGGGCATACCCTCGGGCTTGCATATTTTGAGGGATGTGATAATGAAAATACTCGCTTCCCATGGAAGAAAGAATACTGGGAATATGGAAATTATAAAAGCTGCATGAATTATAGATATGTGTTTAAGCTTGTTGATTATTCCGATGGAACCCATGGAAAAAATGATTATGATGACTGGGGAAATTTGGATTTGGAGAGATTTAACGGGGAATGGTGGTAATGAAAAAATGGGTTTTTATTCCCGCCATATTGCTTTTAATCCTTTTTGGATGCCTGGGTGAGAAAAATCCGCCTGTAGTTGAAATAAAAATTGATGGAAAGCAAGGTGAAGCGGGCTGGTTTATTAGCGATGTAAGGTTATCAATAAATGCGTATGATAATGAAAGCGGGATAAAAGAAATAAAATATAGAATAAATGGCGAGCAATGGCGGGAATATGTAGGAATTCCTTACAGTATTAATCAAGATGGCTATTATCTTGTTGAATATATTGCTGTTGATGGAAAAAATAATGAAGCAAGAGGAAATTTAACAATAAAAATAGATAGGACAAAGCCGAGCATTAATTTTGAAAATTTTGAAAAAGGATACATATATTTCAGGGGTAAAAAAATACTGACGCCTAGGATACCCCATGATACAATGATAATAGGTGGATATAATATAATAGCCAGCTCGAATGATAGTACTTCTGGGGTTAAAAAAGTTGAATTTTATATGGGAGAAAATTTAGCATTGGAAAAATACGAGCCTCCATATGAGTGGGAAATAAATAGAGGTATAGGAGTTTATAATATAACCGCAATAGCATATGATAATGCGGGAAATAAAAATGAAATTATGGTAGAAGAAGTGCAATTGATAAATATATTCGGGAGATAAATCTATGTAACTATATCTTCCAGCTTATCATTTTCAATTGCCATTTTAATTTCAAGAGCAATTCTCCTTCCAGTTGACATATTGCTTCTCCATAACGAATTTCCATAAGGATGACCAATTGCCATATGTATATTTGTTCCTCCTCCAATGCGAGGTGCTACATCATATATATAAAAATTCAAATCTTTGTCAACACATGTCTGCAAGCAGAAGGGGCCGATTATTCCATCATAATATTTTTTGCAAGCTTCCACAAATTTCTCACCGAGCATAAAAGCTTTTTCAAGCAACGACTCTCGCAGGGTTGCGCTGTTATGCCCGCATACAGTATATTCAGGTATTCTTTGCTTTTCTGACAGGCTTAGCTGTTGCTCCGCGGGCAAGCGAACATGCCCGTCTAAACTTGTTTCGAAACGCCAATCTATGCCAAGCAATTCAATTTGCTCCAGCAAGGGAGAATAGAAGAAATCAAGATTAAATACTGGCCCTATTATATATCTCTCTATTCTTGCTTTTTCTAAATCCTCTCTATTTATCACTCCTTGATTTATAAGCGCTTCAGATTTTTCTTTATATTCTTTATAGGAAGAGCAAGTGAAAAAACCTCTCTCAAGTTTTTTAACTCCGTGATGAAGCTTTACTATGCATAGCTCATCTATATCTCTTGCATCTTCTATCTTCTCCGGAAAGGACAATCCACATTTTTCAAGAAGCCAGTAATAATTCTTTTCCTCCTCTCTTTCCTCTATTCTTAAAAGTTTTCTTGAGCCAAAAAGAGGAATGAAGAAATTATTCTCAATTTCATCAATTTTGCAATAGGAAGTGAATGACCTATTTGGAACAAAAACCGCATTCCTTTCTTTTAACTTTTTTTGATTTTCCTCATTTATTATATAGCTGAATTTTTCCAGATTAATTACTTCATCCACTATACCAATTTCTCTTTTACCGATTTTCCTGCTCTTAAAATAGATACTATATGTTTTATCTCTTCCTTTCTGGCAGATGGCTATTGTTTTAAAATTCTCTTCTTTTGCGCCATCAAAAACGTCCAAAGCGGAGTGAGATGCTATAGCGGATATACTTATATTTTCAAGATCATATTCTTTTAAAATTTCAATTATTTGGCTTTTCTCAATCATGAAGTTAAACACATTACATATTTTAATTTAATCGCTTGTAAAAAGCAAAAATTATATTTTTGAATATTGTATAATAACTAATGCCTTTTAGCAAATCAAAGCAGATGGAATTTCCTCGCGAGGTTGTTGTGGGACACGATGTAATGGAAGAGATAAATGATTTATGCAGTAGAGTAAGGGTTAAAGAAAAAGGTCTAATTGTAACAGGAAATATAACGAAAAAAATTGCGGGAGATAAAATCTATTCCTTACTAAATAAGAATTATGAAATAAGTACAATTTCTGTTGAAAAATCTACAATGAGTGAGGTGAGAAAAGTACAGAGATTTTCAAAAAAAAATGAAATTGAATTTATGGTGGCGGTTGGCGGGGGGAGTGTTATAGATGTTACAAAACTTGCTTCCTATAAATGTGATCTGCCTTTTATAAGTGTTCCAACCGCAGCATCTCATGATGGAATTGCATCTCCTATGGCATCAATAAAGGAAAATGGAATATCTTTATCGAAAGAGGCATCGTCCCCAATCGCTGTACTTGCGGATACTTCAATAATCTCTAAAGCACCCTACCGAATGCTTGCCTCAGGGTGTGCGGATGTTTTATCCAATTTAACCGCAATACTCGACTGGAAGTTAGCGGAGAGGGTTAAAGGGGAGTATTATAGCTCTTTTGCATCCGCCTTGGCTGAGACAGCAGCAAAATCAATAATTCACAATGCAAATATTATAAAGCCAGGTATAGAGGAAGGAGTATGGGTAGCGGTGAAATCAATGATTGTTTCTGGAGTTGCAATGAGTGTTGCAAACTCATCTCGTCCCGCAAGCGGAGCGGAGCACATGTTCTCTCATGCGCTGGATAAAATTTCGTCTGGCAAGGGTTTGCATGGTGAAAAATGTGGAATTGGAGCAATAATGATGATGTACCTTCATGGAGGAGATTGGGAGAGAATAAGAGATACATTGAAGGAAATAGGCGCACCAACAACCGCCAAAGAAATAGGACTTCATAGAAAGGATGTTATAAAAGCTCTTACAATTGCTCATAAAATAAGACCGAATAGATATACTATTCTTGGAACAGATGGAATTACAAAAGATGCTGCTGAAAAAATTGTTAGAATAACGGGGGTGGTATGATGGTTGTAACACTTGTTGGGGTAAAGATGGCAAAGGAAGGAAATGAGTTTATATATTATGGAACAACAAATACTTGCAAGAATTGCAAACTAAAAACGGTTTGCTCAAATCTTGAAGAAGGAAGGATTTATAAAATACTGAGGATAAGAGAAAAAAAGCATGATTGCCCATTGCATGAAGGAGGCGTTATTGCGGTCGAAGTTGAAAAAATACCTTATGAAGTGAATGTGAAGGATCAAGAAGCGGAAGCTACATCTATAAGCTTCAAACCAACAAGATGCAATGAATTTTCTTGCAATGAATATCAGATCTGCAACTCAAAGATAAAAGAAAAAGAATACAGGATATTAAGAGTTTTAGGAGAAGTTGAATGCGCAAAGGGATATAAACTAAAAAAAGTAGTTATTGATTGATGGGCTCGGAGGGGTTCGAACCCTCGACCTCCTGCTCGTGAAGCAGGCATCATAACCTCTAGACCACGAGCCCATGCGGGCGTGGCGGGATTTGAACCCGCGACCACTGGCTTAGAAGGCCAGTGCCCTATCCTGGCTGGGCCACACGCCCTAAAATGAAAAGCTTTTTGTTTTTAAAATATTTCTTACGATTTATTCATATTGAGCTGCTTCATCAATGTATTCCTTCACTTCTCCATCTTTTATAAAAACAGGGTGGGAGATTATTGTTCTCCTACAGCAATACCTCTTTATATTTAGTTCATCCAAAACTTTTTTTGGGTCCTCACCATTGAGATAGACCCTTTTTTTGTATTCCTCAAATGCGGAGGCAATTACTTTTCCACAGGTAAAGCATCTTACAGGAATAATCATTTTTTCACCTATATGATTTCTGCCTCTTCTTCCTTGCTCCTCTTCCGAGCTGTTTCTTGGGCTCCTTTCTCCTTACATCACTCACCAGAAGTGTTCTGTCATACTGCATGTAAAGGTTTCTCAATTCCTCATCATTAACAAAATCGCAAATTGCTTTTGCTATGGCGGTTCGCACCGCCTCCGCCTGGCTTATTGGGCCTCCCCCACTTACGGTTACATCTATGTTTATTTTATCTTTGTATTTTTCAGCGAGCTGAATTGGCTCTCCTGCAATTTGCTGGAAATATTTTGGATATGCATCCAGAAGGATTTTATTTATTCTTATCACTCCTTTTCCTTTTTCTATGTATGCTCTTGCTATTGCACTTTTTCTTTTCCCGTAAGATATCACTTCGGCCATTTTACACCCAAGTAGCTAGATAATTCTTTTAGGGTTATATAATTTGTTGATTTTTTGAAATTTGTTTTTTCTATTTGTTTATCCGCCAGCTCAGGAGGTAAGCCAATAAATACTTTTAATCTTTTATAAGCTTTTCTACCCTTTGGTTGTTGGTATTTAAGCATTCCTCTTATAGCCCTTTTAACTATCATATGAGGTAATCTCGGGAAATATGGCCCTTTTCTTTTCATTCCCCCTATTTTCCTTTTTTCCATATACCTTCTTATTATCTCTTTTTTATTTCCATTTATTATTGCTTTCTCCGCATTTACAATAAATACTTCCTCTCCCTGCAAAAGCATTTTTGCAACAACAGATGAAAGCCTTCCAAGAGGAGCATCAGTAGCATCTATAACTCGCATTTAACCACCTAAAATTCTTACATTACTTCCTTCTGGATTTTTTTCCGCAATCTCAACTAAGCTATAGCATTTTCCTCCCGCTTCTTCTATCTTCTTTTTTGCTGATTTTGAGAATTTGAGAGCAGCAACCTCAATTTTTCCTGCATCTCCCAACCCAAGAACTTTTCCAGGAACAATTGCTACTTCTCCTTCCCTTAAATTTTTCACAATTTTTCCAACATTTACCTCCGCAAAATTTTTTGATGGCTTCTCTAGCTTCCTTGCTATCACTTCCCATATTCGAGAATTATTTCTTCTAGCAACTTCTCTAAGCATATTTATTGTTTTTATTAGTTGGGGGTTAGTTTTCTTTCTTTTCATTTAGGCAAGTATAATGAACTATTTTATAAGATTTATGCTTTCCCTTAATTGATTGAGTTTATCAAAGCACTGCTAAAAGAATTTATATATAAAACCTTTATAGGAGTATGGAATTGGAGAAGCTTAGATTTGGGACTGAGCTGATAAAGAGAGGATTTGCAAAAATGCAGAAAGGAGGAGTAATCATGGATGTAACTAATGCTGAGCAGGCGATGATTGCTGAAGAGGCAGGGGCGGTTGCGGTGATGGCGCTGCATAAGGTGCCAGCGGATATAAGAGCAAGTGGTGGGGTTGCGAGGATGGCGGATCCCGAGAAAATAGAGGAGATAATGGATGCGGTGACAATTCCAGTGATGGCAAAGTGCAGAATAGGGCATGTAATGGAGGCAAGAGCTCTTGAAGCATTAGGAGTGGATATGATAGATGAAAGTGAGGTTTTAACTCCCGCTGATAATTTTTTCCATATAGATAAGAGAAAATTTGTTGTTCCTTTTGTTTGTGGTGCGAGAAGCTTGGGTGAAGCATGCAGAAGGATATGGGAAGGGGCGGCAATGATAAGGACAAAAGGTGAGGCGGGCACAGGCAATGTTGTTGAAGCAGTGAAGCATATGAGGATAATAAATTTTTCAATAAATAAAGTAGCAAGAATGAGTGAGGAAGAAATTTTATCTCTCGCGGAAAAATACTCAAAAGCTTATCTAAAGCTTGGAGAAGAAGTCTCTAAGGATGGTATAAGTTATGAAGGGATTGAGATATATGAAAATTATACGCTGGAGCAAATTAGCGAGGGAATTTATGAGATATTAATTGAAATAAAGAAACTTAAAAGGCTACCAGTTGTAAATTTTGCTGCGGGTGGGATAGCAACTCCAGCAGATGCAGCTATGATGATGTACCTTGGTGCAGATGGTGTTTTTGTTGGCTCTGGAATTTTTAAATCATCTAATCCAAAGGCCTATGCAATGGCTATAGTTGAAGCGACGAATAATTGGAAAGATGCGAAAGTTGTTGCGGATGTCTCGAAAGGATTAGGAGAAGCAATGAAAGGAGAAGAAATAGATAAACTCGTTGAAAAATTTGAGATAAGAGGGTTATGAAAGTTGCAGTTCTTGCATTTCAAGGGGATGTTGAGGAGCATGTTGAAATAGCAAATAAGTCAATTGAAAAAATAGGCAAGGGACATGCTTTCGCAACTATAAATAAGGAAGAGATAAGAGAAGCGGATGCATTGATTATTCCTGGGGGAGAGAGTACCACAATAACAAAATTAATGCATAAAAGTGGGGTTGCGGATGAAATTAAAAAATTTGCAAGCAAAGGCAAGCCAATCATGGGCACATGTGCGGGATGCATAGTCATTGGAAAAAATGAACGAGTCAATTCTTTAGGTCTTATAGATATATGGGTGAGAAGGAATGCTTTTGGAAGGCAGAAGGAAAGTTTTGAAGTAAAATTAAATATAAAGGATATAGGGGATTTTAATTGCATTTTTATAAGGGCTCCTTTGATAGAGAGAGCGGGGGAAAAAGTAGAGGTGCTTGCAAAATTTGATGATAAAATAGTTATGGCAAGAGAAAAAAATATTCTCGCCCTATCTTTCCATCCAGAGCTTACAGAAGACACAAGAATTCATGAATATTTTTTAAAAATGGCTGATATATAACCATGGCAAAAATATTCATTACAAGGCGATTGCCTGAAGAAGGATTGAATTTGTTAAAAGGGCACGAGCTTGAGATATATGAAGGAGATGCCCCTCCAAGTAAGGAAGAGATTATAGAAGGAGTTAAAGGAAAGGATGCTTTGATATGCTTGCTAACAGATAGGATAGATGCAGAGGTTATTGAGAAAGGAAAAAATCTTAAAATAATAGCGAACTATGCGGTTGGAGTAGATAACATAGCTATTGAGGAAGCGACAAAAAGAGGAATATTTATAACAAACACCCCAGGTGTTCTTACTGAAACAGTTGCGGATCTGGCCTGGGCCTTAATGATGGCGATTGCTAGAAGAATTGTTGAAGGGGATGAATTTGTGAGGCAAAGAAAATTTAAGGGATGGGCTCCTATGCTTTTGTTGGGAAGAGATATATATGGAAAAACTCTGGGAGTAATAGGAGCGGGTAGAATAGGGAAAGCTTTTGCGAAGCGTGCAACAGGCTTTTCGATGAAAATCTTGTATTATGGTAAGCGTAGAGATGAAGAATTTGAAAATGAGACAAATGCAAGATTTGTTGGCTTGCATGAATTGCTAAGAGAATCTGATTTTGTTTCTCTTCATCTCCCTTTAACCAAAGATACATATCACATAATAGGAGAAAATGAGCTAAGGATGATGAAAAAAACCGCCTACCTTATAAACACTTCCCGTGGTAAATGTGTGGATGAAAAAGCGCTTGTAAAGGCTCTCAAAGAAGGATGGATAGCAGGTGCAGCGCTGGATGTTTATGAAAATGAGCCAGAGGTAAGTGAGGAACTCCTTTCTTTAAAAAATGTTGTGCTTGCTCCTCATACTGGCTCAGCATCTTATGAAACTAGAACAAAGATGGCAATAATGGTTGCTGAAAATGTAATATCTGCATTAAATGGAAAAATACCCCCGCAATGTTTAAATCCGGAAGCAATAAATTATAGATGAAAAATAAATATATATTTTCCCAATATTATACAATGCATCATGAATTGCAGAAATTGCTTCAGCTAAAGTTCTTTGAGCGAGAGGGGTTTAAAAGGAGAAAGTGTAATATCTGTGGATCTTTCTTTTGGATTAAAGGGGATGAAGAGCGATGTGGTGATGCTCCTTGCGTTAGCTATTCTTTTATAGGTAACCCTATAGGGAAAAAAAGCGATTTGCACAGTATGAGGCAAAAATTCCTATCATTTTTTGAAAGAAACGGGCATAAAATAATAGATCGCTATCCTGTTGTAGCAAGATGGAGGGATGATATCTATCTTACAATTGCATCAATAGCAAACTTTCAACCCCATGTGACAAGTGGTATGGTTAAACCACCCGCAAACCCCCTTGTAATTTCCCAGCCAAGCATAAGATTAAATGATTTGGAAGAAGTAGGAAAAAGCGGTCGCCATCTCACCCTTTTCGAAATGATGGGTCATCATGCCTTCAACAATCACGAAAAGATTTACTGGACGGAGGAAACGGTAGAATATTGCAACAGATTCATGGAAGAAATTGGAATAGAGAATGTAATTTACAAGGAGGCGGAATGGGCGGGCGGGGGCAATGCGGGCGCATGCCTCGAAGTTCTTTGCAGGGGGCTTGAGATTGCTACTCTTGTTTTTATGAATTTGAGGGAGGAGAAGGATGGGGAGTTTTTGATTAAGGGAGAAAGATATGCTAAAATGCCTATTCAAGTTGTTGATACTGGTTATGGCTTGGAGAGGCTTGTATGGCTAACTAACGGAAGCAAGACAGTGTATGATGCAATCTTTAAGTATGCGGTTGATGAAATTTTGGAGAAAGCAAAAGTTCCTAGAATGGAAGAGATATATGCAATTGCTGATCACGCTCGATGCATTACCTTTATGCTATCTGATGGAATAATTCCATCCAATTCTGGAGCGGGTTATCTTGCAAGACTTGTTATAAGAAGGGCCCTTCGCTTCATGAAAAAAATTTCATATGAAGGGAGTTTATTTGATGTTGTATCTTTGCATATAAACGAGATGGGGAAAGATTTTCCTGAATTAAAAAACTCAAAAAGCAGAATAAAAGAAATACTTGAAATTGAGGAAGAAAAATTTGATTCAATAGTACAGAGGGGAAAGGCTATTTTATCAAGATACAAAAAGATTGGAATAGAAGAACTTATTGAGCTTTATGATTCTCATGGAATCCATCCAGAAATTGTTAAGGAAATAACGCATGTTGAAATTCCAGAAAAATTTGAATCAATGGTCGCGGAGAGACATTTAAAAAGTAGAGAAGAAAAGGAGGAGGAGAAATTTTATCCATATAAAACATTGAAAATTTATTATGAAATGCCATATGAGAAAGAATTTGATGCAAGAGTTATTTTTAAAGGAGAAAATTTTGTTATTCTAGATAAAACTCTATTTTATCCAGAAGGAGGAGGGGAGAAAAGTGACACTGGCTATTTAATTCAAAATGATAAAAAGGCAAGGGTTATAAAAGTGGAAAAGGCGGGAGATGCTATCCTGCATTATATAGAAGGGGATATAGAAGAGGGTGAAGTTAAAGGAATTATTGATTGGGAGAGAAGATACTCAATGATGATTCATCATACCGCAACCCATATCATAAATTATTCCGCTCGCTCAATTCTTGGCGAACATGTGTGGCAGGCTGGGAGTGAGCTAGATGAGAATGAGGCAAGACTTGATATAACTCATTATAAGAGGATAAGTGAAGAAGAAGCAAAAAGAATAGAAAAAGTGGCAAATGAGGTTGTAAGGAAAGGAATAGAGGTTAGAAAGGGTTTCTATGAAAGGAATGAAGCGGAGAAGAAATATGGAATGAGAATATATCAGGGAGGCGCACCAAAAAGTGGTGTGGTAAGGATAGTTGAAATTCAGGGTGTGGAGGCGGAGGCTTGCGGGGGGATGCATATCAATAATACCTGTGAGGCGGGGTTGATAAAGATAATAGGGATTGAGAGAGTTCAGGATGGGGTGGAAAGAATAAGGTTTTGTGCGGGTGAAAGGGCTATAGAGTATGTGCAAAACCAGGAGTATGTTATAAAAAAATTGGTTGAAATTTTAGATGCACAGCGAGATAAGATTGTTGAATCTGTTGTTAAAATGGAAAAAGAAAACAAGGATTTGAGGAAAGAATTGAAAAGGCTGCAGGAGAAGTTTGGAAAGGAAAAAGCGGAGGAATGGGGAGGAATAAAGATAATAGTTGAAGAGAATCTTCAGCCATCTTCAATAAAGGAATTGACGAAGGAAAAGGCGGTTGTCGTGTCAGCTAGCTTGAGGGAAGAAAATGCAATAATTACAGTTGCCTGCTCATCTGATGTTGCTTTAGATTGCTCAAAAATTGCGAAGGAAATAATAGAGAAATTTAATGGAAGAGGAGGGGGTAAAAAGACAATAGCTCAAGTTGGCATAGATGCAAATAGAGTTGATGAAGTGAAGGAAAAAATAGTTGAAATGGTAAAAAGGGAAATTGAAAAATGAAGAAAGTTTTTATTGTAATAATTTTAATCTCCAATCTCCTTGTTCCTTATGGAAAAATTAATTATGACTGGACTTTAAGTGCTAGAATATCTACTCCATATATTTATTCAGATATTTCATGGGAAGAAGCAATTGATAGATTGGTAAAAAATGGTGTGAATGTTATTCTTGACTGGGCGGGCTTTAGCGATACCTATCAGGGAAGAATAATGGGCTTTAATGAATCTTTTAATGAATTCCAGGAAAGAGCGAGATACATTCGAGAGAATTACCCAGATGTGAAATATATGGTATATATAGCTCCTCTGGAATTGCAAACAATTGATTCGGACTTAAATAAGGATAGGAGAGATGATGATGGGAAATGGAGCACATACACAGATCACCCTGATTGGTTACAGATTGGAAGAGATGGGAGAAAAGCGGTTTTTTATGGTTCGATGCCTGGTATGCCATTTTGGGTTGATGAAACAAGCGAGGATGTATGGCTTAGCCCAAGCAATAAGGAATATAAAAATATTATAATAAATCGGCTCAAGGAAATATCTCCACTGGTAGATGCGATATGGATAGATGTTCCTCATCTCTGCTTTGAATTCGGGGAAGGATGGTGTGAACAGTGGAGCAGTTTTGATGAAGAAAGCAGGAAAGATTTTTACAATGATACGGGCATGATCATGCCTTCTCCACCCGTTGAGCTGGATTGGGATAATGAAACATGGCTAAAATTTGTTGAATGGCGATATAAGCAAATTCTTGATTTCATCAGAGATTTAAAAAATTCTATAAGCGGAGATTGCAAGCTTGTTGTAGAAACATCTTCACATAGCGTTTTTATAACTCAAAATGGGTGCGATATCTCAAAATTACCCTGTTTTTGTGATGTGATAGCGCATGAATATTATGGTCCATTTTATAGGGTACAATACTATTCATGGCTTGAGATGCTTGCTAACTTAAAATTATGGTATGATTTTGATAGAAATGCGGGAAGAAATACTTCATGGCTTCTCTCATATGTTAAGAAAGGGGATGTGGAACTTGCAAAATTCCATTCCGCCATAGTTTCTTCAATGGGTTTCAATTACTATACATCAGGCGAAGAGCACATGTGTGGAATGGTTGATGAAAAATTTATGCATGATTTTTTCGGTTGGATTGAAAATAACTATCAATATTTTTATGGATGGGATAGTGAAGCGGATGTTGCGGTTTTATTCTCTCGCAATACATTAGATTATCTTGATAAAGGGAAATGGGGAGGTTATGCATATCATGATGAATTTATTGGAACTTTAATGATGCTAATTGAATCAAACATACCATTCAAAGTAATTTCCTTCGAGAATATTTCTGAATACAATTTGGTTATATTACCAGATTTCGCCTGCATGAATGAAAGCCAATCGGATAAAATAAGAGAATATGTGGTGGGTGGGGGGAAGATTATAGCGATAAATGAAACATCATTTTATGATGAATATGGAAGGCGAAGAAGTGATTTCCTGCTAAAAGATGTTTTTGGTGTTGAAATTAATGAAGCTTTAATGGGGGAAATTTACGAAAATGAATATGGAAAAGGAAAATCAGTTTTTTCATTAACTCCTTTTGGTAGATATTATTTATGGTCCGCACAACCATGGGAAAATTATGGAAATAGAGAGGAGGCTGAGAGAATAAGAAAAGAGTTTGTTAAATTAATAGGTAAAGTGGATTATAAACCCTATTATGAAATAGATGGTGCTATAGGAATTCCATATAAAAGGGGAAATGAAAGAATGATAAGAATTATTAATTTTAATGGAGTGGGATATGGAAAAGCATCTCCAGAAGCTAAGGATTTAGTTGTAAAAATAAGAAAGGATTTAAAAAATGTTAAATTGCTTGACTTTATGGGGGAACTTAAAGATGTGGAGTTTGAAAAAGAAAATGGTTACAGGATAATCTCTTTTAGAATAAATGAGCAAGCCAATCTTATATTCTCTGAAACTAACGAAACATTATATATATCACTCAAAAAACCAAAAGCTGGAAAGATTTATGTGATGGATAGAGAGATATTTCCAATTCCCTCTAAAAGCGCTTTTGTGATTGGCAAAATAACAGTAGAAGCGGAGACAAATGGAAAAAAAGTGGAGTTTTATGTTGATAATTCTCTTGAATGCACTGCTACAATTGAGCCATATTCATGGACATGGAATGAATTTGCGATTGGAAAGTATGAAATAAAAGTTGTCGCATATAACTCTGAAATAAAAGAAGATAAAGTAGATGTTTTTATAATAAACCTATTCGAAAAAAATTTATGATGGCACAGTATATTAACCAGGGCCGGTAGATCAGCTGGAAGATCGCCATCTTGGCATGGTGGAGGCCGCGGGTTCAAAAGCGCTGGCTGAAAATCCCGCCCGGTCCATTTAAATGGAAGAAGAGCTGAAAAGGATAGTGGATGAATATATGCAAAAAGTTCCGGGGATTAGGGAATATTGTGAAAGATGCCTTAGGACAGAAAGGTGGCATGGAAGCGTTGTTCTGATGGTGGTTGATGCCTCCTTTACTTCAATAGGATTAAACTATTTTAATGCGGTTGTTCCAAAAGTTTTTGAGTTTGATGAGAAATTTGTTAGGAGCGGAAGGATTACAAAACTTAAAGAGCTTGCGGAAGCTAATATAGAGGAGCTCAGGAAAGTGTGGAAAAATGAAAGGAGCTGGGCTATTGCAAGAGAAATTTCTGCATATCTTTCTCAAATATCAAGCAATGATAGAGAGGCGTTAAGAAAGTGGGCAAAAAATGTTAATCTTGAAAAATGGAGAGAGGATGGGATTGGAAGAATAAAGGGTGTAGGGCTGGTAACTCTTCAATATTTGAGAATGATGGGTGGCATCGATACCTTAATGCCGGATAAAATAGTTAAAAGAGTAATAAATGATATTCTTGAAAGAGCGGGATATGAAGCAATAGAAGATGATATGGAATTTATAAAAACAGCGGAAAAGATTGCAAAAATTTGTGGATATAAGGCGATAGAGCTTTGCTGGATGACATGGCTTGTTCAAGGCGAAGGGAATAAGATAAGAATGGAAAAATATTCGAGAATTTTAGATAAAATTTGAAAATACAAATAGGATTATTTAAAATGAAAAAATATGTTTTGATTGTGTGTTTTTTGGTATATTGGTAGTTACAGGGATAGCAAGAGCTAGTTGATATACATCTCATAGTCCAATTTATATAAATGGAAATGATGATTTTTGCATCTCAAGCAAGTGAGGGGGGATGGCCAAGAAATGGAACCGCATCAAACCCTTATATGAGGGAATAGGGATTGAAAATACCAGTGTTTATTTCATTATAAGGAATTCCCATATCTATGGGGTATTTCAGGGAATAATGGGGTATAACTATGTAATGTAAAAAAAAATGCAAATACATGGTAATACATTTTTTGGAGATACAATACAAAATTGCTTAGCTAGTGGAGTATATCCTCAGAGAGGAGGAACATATTTCCACAATAAATTTTAGAAAATTGTGGATTGGTGTATGGAATGGCTCTCCTACACGATTCTTCTTACAATATTATAGAACTAAATGATATAATTAACAACAAAAATTGGGACTCAAACCATACAATTATAACTGCAATATGTGGTGGATATGAAGGTGATGGAGGATACTATTACAATGTAGATACTGTAATGGAAATGGGCCAAGTAGAGAGATGATTGATCCTGTAACTAGCTCATATTTAAATTGGAGCGAAGATATAATTTATGGATGGGAAGCAAATAACAATATTAATTTTGACCCATTGGTTGGAAAAATGATTTTGCATAAAGATGAAATATGATAACATTGCCTCTGTGAATGGAGAAATATCAACAATATTGCGGGTTGCGGGCTATGAAATATGCTCTTTCATAGCGAAATTGGATGCCTTATTGCAAAAAAAGCTATATAATTGGCTTTGAGGGCAATTTCGAATTTCAGCATAAATGGAACAGAGATTTAGCCAGAGGTAAATATTACATTAAGAAAGGGATACAATTTAGTGGCACATACTAAAGTATTGCCAACAAAAGCAATTGATATTGGTAAAAATATTATCAATTGCACCAAAGGTGGAAAATGGAATGCCATAAATCAGCAATGGACCCAGAATGCATTTTTGATGTGTATGTAGGGGATGAAAAGGTAGTGCTACACAATGGAATGGATAATTTAATCTCTCCTCTCCTCTTTTTTATTTAAAACCAAATTTTCTTATATCCTTTTAATATAAGGTTTTATGATTGAAAATATAAAGAGAAATCTGAAAGAGATAGTAACTGTTGAAGAATTGGAGAAAATATTAAAAAAAGAATATAAGAAAGCATACATTGGTTTTGAGCCATCAGGGCTGGTGCATCTTGGCTGGCTTATGTGCGGAGATAAAATTAAGGATTTGGTTGATGCGGGTTTTGATTTTTATATTTTGCTCGCGGACTGGCATGCTTGGATAAATGATAAATTGAATGGCGATTTAGAAGCAATTAGAATTTGTGGGGAGTATATAAAAGATGCATTTTCTGCTATGGGGTTGAGAAATGTTAAATATGTCTACGCCAGCGATATGGTTAAGGATAGCGAATACTGGAAGATGGCTCTCAAAATAGCAAAAGAAACGACGCTTGCAAGAGCTAGAAGGGCAATGGACATAATGGGAAGGAAGGAGGAGGAGGCGGAAAAGGACATTTCCAAATTTTTCTACCCTCTTATGCAGGTTGCTGACATATTCTATCTTGATGTTGATGTTGCTCTAGGAGGAATGGACCAAAGACATGCTCACATGCTTGCAAGAGATGTTTCTGATAAATTAGGAAAGAAAAAGGTTGTTGCCTTGCATACTCCTTTAATTTCCTCACTGCAGGCAAAGGAAAGGATGGATGCAAAAATGTCAAAAAGCAAACCAGATAGTGCAATTTTTATTCACGATGATTTTGAAACAATAAAAAGAAAAATAAATAAGGCATATTGTCCTTTGCAATCAGAGAATAATCCTGTTATGGAAATTGCAAAACATATTATTTTCCAGCATTTTAATGAAATAGAAGTATCAGAAAGAAATTTTTTATCCTATGAAGAGCTTGAAAATTCCTTCCTTAAAGGAGAGATTCATTTTGTTGAGCTCAAGAGCTCAGTTGCTGAATATCTGGAAAAAATCATCTCTCCTATAAGGAGTTACTTTTCAAGAAATCCAAAAAATTTAGAAGCGCTAATGAATTATATTAAAAAATGATAAAGGTAGGATGCTGTGGATTTCCTTGCAGAAAAGAAGAATATTTCAAAAGATTTGAGGTTTTAGAGTTGCAAAAAACATTTTACTCTTTGCCAGAAATAGATACAGCAAAAAAATGGCGGAAGGAGAAGCCAGAAAATTTTGAATACACCATGAAAGCATGGCAACTTATTACTCATTTGCCAACAAGTCCTACTTATCGAAAGGCAAATTTGAAACTTGAGAGTAAAAACTATGGATTTTTTAAGCCAACAGATGAGATTTTTTCTGCGTGGGAGAGATGCAGGGAATTTGCAAAAGAATTAGACGCCAGAATAGTTGTATTTCAATGCCCACCAAACTTTCATGAAAGTGCTGAAAATGTAAAAAATATTGAGCAATTTTTTTCAAGTATTAAAAAAGAATTCATTTATTCAATTGAATTTAGAGGGAAGTGGAGCAAGGAAAAAATTGTTGAAATTTGTGAAAAATTTGATTTAATTCATTGTGTTGATCCATTTAAAAGTTCAAGCTATTATGGAGAAATAAAATATTATCGCCTTCATGGTATAGGTGGCTACAATTACGATTATAGCAAGGAAGAGCTGAAAAAAATTCTTGAAATTTGTAGAGGAGAAAAAGCATATTGCTTATTCAATAATACAAAAATGCTGAAAAATGCGTCAGAATTCAAGGAAATGATAAAGAATCTATAAAAGCGGAAACTTTTTCGCGAGTTTAAAAACTCAATCTCATGTTAAGCAATGTTTATTTCAATGCATAAAAAGAGCTATAAAAATCGAAATGTTGTATATTCTAGATTGTCCTTGATGTGAAAAGACTAAAGAATTGATTAAAGAAAGTTTGAAAGAACTCGGAGTGAAATCAGATTTAGAAGAAATTTTGATTGACTCGCATGAGAAGGAGAAAAAATATAATTTTGTTGGTTCGCCAACTATCAAAAATACAAAAGGGGATGATCAAAGAATATATTTAGAAAAATCTTTAATTTTTATGTGAGCGATCTCAAGCTATATGAAGATTAAAAATTTAAAAACACTTTTTGTAATCAATTTTTCATTCCCAACATTTATAAACACAATTTATATATATATCCATGAATGTAGATATGAAGATTGAAAATGTTGTTGCTTCTACAACAATTGCAAAAGAACTTGAGTTATCAAAGCTAAAGAAAGCATTGCCGGAGAGCGAGTATCGCCCAGAACAATTCCCTGGATTGGTTTTAAGATTAGATGAGCCAAAAACCGCTGCACTGCTTTTCAGAAGTGGTAAGGTTGTCTGTACTGGAGCAAAGACGATAAAAGATGTAGAAAGAGCAATTAAAAAGGTATGCAATAAAGTAGAGGGGGCGGGCTTCAGGGTTTATAAAGAACCAGAAATAACCGTGCAGAATATTGTAGCATCCGCAAACTTGCATGCTCAGCTTAACCTTATAGCAATTGCACAGGCGGTGGGCTTAGAAAAGATAGAATACGAGCCAGAGCAATTTCCTGGTTTGGTTTACAGGATGGAAGATCCAAAAGTAGTTATATTGCTTTTTGGCTCTGGCAAACTCGTATGCACCGGCGCAAGAAAAGCGGAGCAGGTTGAAGAAGCAATAAAGGAGATTATAAAAGAACTAAATGCCAAAAGATTACTATAAGGTAGTAATAATTGGTGCTGGGCCTGCGGGCCTTTTTGCGGCGAGCGAGCTTGCGGAAAGTGGCATAGAAGATGTTTTGGTGATAGAGAAAGGTAAGGATGCGGAAAAAAGGAAGTGTCCCGTTAGGCAATATACAAGGTGCATGAAATGCAAGCCTTGCAATATTCTTTGTGGAGTTGGGGGTGCTGGATGCTTATCTGACGGGAAGCTTAATCTGAGAGCTGATATAGGAGGAAATTTAAATGAATTTACAGATAAGCCAGATGAGCTGATAAAAAAAATTGATGAAATCTTTTTGAAGCATGGTTGTCCGAAAAAAATTTATGGAAAGAATCTGAAGGATTTGGAAAAAATTTCCTCACAATATGGAATTCATTTCATCCCGATTCCACAGCGCCATATTGGTTCAGATAGATTGCCATCTGTGATAAGCTCTTTCAAAAGAGAAATCGAAGAAAAAGGTATAAGTTTTTATCTTGAAAGGGAAGTCAAGGAAATTGAAAATAATAAAAATTTTATACTCCATCTGGATGGAGAAGAAATAGAATGCTCCTATCTTTTAGTGGCGGTTGGGCGCAGTGGGGCGGAATGGCTCAGCTTGCAGGCTAATAAACTTGGGATAAAAACAAGATATGCTCCCCTTGATTTGGGTGTGAGGGTGGAGGTGCCATCCGTTGTTATGGAAGATGTTGTAAAAAAGGCTTGGGATCCTAAGTTTCATATCTATACCCCAACCTATGATGATTTTATCAGAACTTTTTGCACATGTCCCAATGGTTTTGTTGTGATGGAAGATTATGGAAAATATATATCTGTAAATGGTCATTCTTCAATAAATGAAAAATCCCAGAATACAAATTTTGCATTTCTTGTAAGAATATCCTTAACTCAGCCAGTTGAAAATACAACCGCATATGGCACCGCAATTGCTTCAATGGCAACAGTTATAGGGGGAAGAAAACCAATTTTGCAAAGACTGGGAGACCTTAAATCTGGAAGAAGATCCACATGGGAGAGAATAGGTAAATCATATGTTGAACCAACTCTTAGAGATGCAACTCCAGGAGACATTTCAATGGCATTGCCTCATAGAATTGTAACTGATGTAATAGAAGGACTTGATAAACTTGCAAAAGTAATACCAGGGGTTGCAGAAGATTCCACACTTCTTTATGCCCCAGAAATCAAATTCTATTCAATGCGTTTTGTTGTGGACAAAAACATGGAAACAAACCTAAAAAACTTTTTTGTTGCGGGCGACGGCGCGGGCTTATCCCGCGGAATAGTTTCTTCAGCTGCCACCGGCATACTTGCTGCGAGGGGAATAATTGAAAAACTAAAAGGTTAATAAAACTAAAAGATTAATATATCATTTCTTTTTTAATAGCAATGGAAAAAGTTGTTCTTGAAAAAGATAGCTTTATGGCTCTTGCCTCAGATACAAGGATAAATCTATTGAAAAAATTGAATGAAAGGAAAATGACCGTGTCTGAATTAGCAAAGGAAATGAATATAAGCAAGCCAGCGGTGCTTAAGCATCTATCTAAGCTATGTGAGGCGGGATTGGTTAAGAAAATAGAAAATGAGAGGAAATGGGTATATTATGCTATTACTCAAAAGGGTAAAAATATTCTATATCCAGATAGAGCCAAAATAATTCTTCTTTTATCTTCCTCAATAGCATTACTTTTTGGTGGAATAATCTATATGATTAAGTTTTATGGAAAAAATGAAGAAGTGAGGATTATGAAGGAAACACTCGGAAGTGAAGCAAAAAATTATCCTTATTTAGGAATAATTCTTCTTGTGATTTCTGCATTACTTTTTGCCATTGCGGTTTTCTATAAAATAAGAAGTAGGAAAAATCATTTCTGATAATTTATTCCCTTGATTATTGTCATTGCCCTGTATATCTGTTCAATAAGGACGAGCCTGCATAGCTGATATGGAAAAGTCATCTTTGAGAGAGATAAGATAAAGTCCGCATTTTCCTTTTCATCAAATCCTTTATAGCTACCTATGAAAAAATATACATTTTTATTTTTTAGAATAATATCCTTTAAAAAATTTGCAAATTCTATCGAACTCATTTGCTCCCCATTTTCATCTAAAAATATGTTGAAATCCCCTAAATCCTTTATTTCATCAGTTTCAACTATTTCTAATCTAAAAAATTTTTCCAATCTTTTTCCGTATTCTTCAACAGCTTCCACATAAAATTTCTCCTTTAGCTTACCTAAGCATACTATTTTAATCATAAAATAGTAATAATCGGCAAAAAATAAACTTTTATGCTAATTTTTATTAACAAGAAAATATATTTTTGTTGTGAAAAAAGAAATAATCATCATAGCGATTCTCTTATTATCCTTTTTCTCACTTAATACAAAAGCAAAATATTTTGAAGAATTAAAAATTGATGCACCAGATGATTATAAATATCAGCCAATTGACATAAGAATTGAATTCAAAAATCCTTGCATCGCAATAAATGAAAAAAAGCACTCAATAAAGGTTTTTTACAATGGTAATGAAATAGAGAGCCAAACTCACAGTATGGAAAGGGTGGATGAAAATTATATAAGAGCTTGCAATATTGTTTTCCTTTATCAGGGAAAGGGTAAATATGTGGTAGAATATGGAGAAAATGTTTTTGATGTGAATTATCCAAAGCGTGTTGAAGTCAAAGATTCTTTCTATTATTTTGAGCCCATACCAAATTATTATGCAAGGATTAATTATTATGAGATTATTGAGGAAAATAAGCCAGTATTTGGAATATGCCAGGAAGGGAGCATAATAGGAATGGAAATGAGCAATAAAGTTATAAAAGTTAGGGACGGGGCAAATAAGTTTGAGATGAAAAATTGGGAACAACTTTTTTCATTTGCCTTTTTTTATGAAGAGAAGAGAGAAGTAGGTAGTGATGAAAAACTCTTAGCAAAAGAAATTATAGTGGATGGAAATCTTATGGCTAAAATTGCGATAGAAAGCTCTTCCTATGATGGAAATATAAGGACAAAGGCAATATATACATATTATTTTTCTCCAATAAATGAAAAAAGAATTTTTATTCAGCTTAGACATGAATGTATAGAGGAATGCAAGATAAAAGAAGGCTCCGAAACTAATGGAATATATGCATATATTCTTTTTGTTAAATCAAGAAGTAAAACAATAGAGGAATTAAATATGGGAGAAATTCTCCCATATATTCATTTAAATGGTAAGAATGGCATTGAAGAATATGAAATAGAAACAAATCCGAGCAGTAAAGATTACAAATGGCTCCTTTCATCTAAAGATAACATAATTCTAGGCGATCCTTCATGGGTCTTTATGGATGACAAGTCAAAAGCATATGGCTTTATATTTTCGCCCGGCAATTATATGGTTAAAGCGGGAGTTAAAGAAGAAGTAAAGATTCCAGGGATTGAGGTGGACGGCGGAGGGGTAAGTATAGGAAGAAGAGAAAAAGATGACATTGAAAGAGGAGTTATTTATAATGGGACAGTTGAGTTTTTTTATGGGAAATATGAAAACATAATCAGGGAAGCAAATTCTTTTTCAATTTTTAGTAAATACAGAAATTTTTATGAAAGCGAGATATATGGGGGAAAAGAGAAATTATACAATGTTACAATAATTTCACATTTTCGTCACTCTCCTCCTTTTTATCCCTATATTTCAGCCTTATTTGGCATCAATTTTTCTCATCTTGAAGTAGAAATATGGAATAAAACAACAATTGCAAAAAGCAAAATAAATTTTAGAAAAGCATCCTTTTCTCTTCCACCAGCGAGTTATGTTGCAAAAATTCACTCTGTTTCAAAGGAAAGAAAATTAATTGGGTATAAGATTTTTTCATTGAATGGAGACGAAAAAATTCATGTTTTCTGCTCAATTCCAGGGGAAGTTGAAATTAAATCAAAAGAAGGAGCAAAAATAAAAATCTTTGATAGGAATGGAAATTTAATAGAAGAAACCAATGGAAATAAAAAAATATTTCTTCCAATACTAAACAAATATAAAATTCAAGTTTTATACAAGGGATTTTTAGTAAAAGAAGAGGACTTCTTTCTTTTTTACAGATTTAGGAGGAATTATGAAATAAATACATACAATGCAAAATTTATTGTTAAGGATACTCTTTCGCTTCCTTGCGGGATATCTTTAAGTCCTTTTTTGACAAGTGATGAGATGAGCGAAAAAACTTATATAGAAAGCAAGAGAGAAGGAAACTTTTATATTTTTGATGATTTGCCAGGTGGAAATTATGATTTTGTGATAAATTACAAAAATTTTGCAATTAAAAAATCGGTTAAAATATCTTCCAATGAAACCTTTACAGTTTTATTTCCGTTAGAATATAAGATAGAAGTGAAAGTTTATGATAGAAGGGGCTTCCCAATAAATGCAAAAATATTTTATGAAAGAGAAGGCAAAGAATTTTCTCAAAATTTCTTACCACCTGCCCATTATACCATAAAAGTTTATGGCAAAAAAAATCTGATCGCAAAAAAGGATATTTTTCTAAACACTGAAGATGAATTTAAAATAGTTACGAATAAACCATCCGTATTTCCATATATTCCATTTGTTTCAATTTCCGCAATTTTCTTATATAAAAGAAGATTTAATTTTTCTACCGTGATTGCAATGCTTATATCTTTATCCCTTGCTTTTTCATGGTGGCATTCTTCAGAAACAACCCTTTATATTTTTCCAATTGAAATGATAGAATATAATGAGCATTATGGGGAATTTATCCAGTTGCCCCCAATTTTTTTAAAAATTCTAGTTTTCTCTCTTTCACTAATAATTTCCTCATTTTTCCTCCTATTTTTAAGAAAATTTGTTTTTTCTTCTATAGCTATTTTTTCTTCCATTCTTACCTATTCTATTGCAATATGGAGATTTTCAAATTTTTTAAAATTAAAAGAAGGTGTTTTTGGAATAGGCTTTTATTTAACTTTTGCATCACTTATGTTGGTTGTTGGAAAGGTGATTGTAGATGAATTTAGAAGAAGAAGTTAAGTATGCGGGAGATATGGTGCATAGGTTAAAGAAGGATAATATTGTAAGGATAATCGGGCATGTTGATGCGGATGGAATATCTTCCGCATCTATAGTTGCCATTTCGCTGGCCAGATTAGGATATAAATTTCACATATCTATAAAAAGGACTTCTCCAAACCTCATAGATGAGATATCAAAAGGAGAAAATGCCCTGACAATATTTGTTGATATAGGCACAAGCTATTTAAAAGAAATGAATAAAATTAAGGGGGATGTGATAGTACTTGATCATCATCTGATTGAAAATGATGAAACAAGGGACATCGAGGACATAATTTATATAAACCCGAGAAAATATGGAATAGATGCAAGCAAAGAGGGAAGTGCTTCATGCATTGCCTATGAGTTTGCAAAAGCAATAGACAAGAATAACATCGATTTATCACAGCTTGCGGTTGTTGGGATGATAGGTGATAAACAGAAATTTACAGGATTAAATAAAAAAATTGTTGAAGAGGGAATAGGTAATGGATTTATCAGTGAAAAAGAACAGTATTTGTTAAGAGGAGGGTGTATTAAGGAGATGATAGATAACTCAATTGACCCGTATTTTGTTTTTAATTCAACTCATTTCCTTAACTCAATATCAATAAAGCCGGAAAGCAAGTTAAATGATTTGAACGAGGAAGAAAGAAAGAGATTTTTCTCCGCATTGACATTAAAAATGATAGAGCAAAATGTTGAAGAAATAGAGTGGAAAAGAATACAATATTACGGGAAAGAGTATGGCAACCTTCATGATATGGCTTCAAAACTTGATGCTTGTGCAAGGCTAAATGAGGCAGGCGTTGGAATTGCCCTTTGCTTTAGGGATAAAAATGCTCAGGATAAAGCTAAAATGATTCAAGAAAAATACAGGGATGAAATAAGGAAAGAATTGAAAGAGATTGAGAAAAAAGAGGTTAATGAGATGAAAAACTTTTTATATATCTATGTAAATCATGCTCCCTTAGCGGGTGTGATTGCGGGATTATCCCTAAAATACATCCCAAAATTCAAAAAAGGAAAGCCAGTTGTTGCAATTGCGGTAAATGATGACGCAAGCATATCCGCGAGAGGAAATGATAGGATGGTTGAAAATGGTATAAATTTGGGAAAAGCCTTCAAAATCGCTGCTGAAAAAGTGGGGGGCATAGGCGGTGGCCACCAGATAGCTGCGGGCGCAAAGATAAAAAAAGAAAGGTTAAAGGAGTTTTTGGAGGAGCTGGATAAGGAGTTAGGATGAAAACGCTTGTTATATGTGAGAAAAATATAGCTGCAAGAAGAATTGCCCAAATCTTATCGGGAGGGAAGGCGAAAAGGGTTAATATCAATGGGATTCCATGTTATTGTTTTGATGACAAGATCTTTATCGGGCTTAAGGGACATATTATGTATCTGGATTTTCCAGAAGAATACGAGAACTGGCAAAATATCCCACCAGAGAAGCTTATTGATGTTACTCCGGTAAAAAAAATATCTGAAAGAAAGATTGCTGATGCAATCAGAAAATTGGCAAAGGATGTTAGTAGGGTGATAATCGCTACAGATTATGATAGAGAAGGCGAGCTGATTGGAACAGAAGTTTTATCTTTAATTCCCAAGGATGTTGAAATAAAGAGAGCAAAATTCAGCTCAATAACTCCTTATGAAATTAAAAAATCGTTTGAAAATCTAGGGAGTATTGACTATAACTTATCAAAATCCGCTGAAGCAAGACAACACATTGATTTGATATGGGGGGCAAGTTTAACAAGATTTATATCTATTTCTTCTGAACAACTTGGAAAAGATTTTTTATCTGTTGGAAGAGTTCAATCCCCAACTCTCGCCCTAATTGTTGAGAGAGAAAATGAAATAAGGAATTTTATCCCAAAACCCTTTTGGAGGATAGAAGTAATATTTGAAAAAAATGGTGAGAAATTCAAAGCAGAATATCCAAAAATAATAAATGATGAAAAATTTGCGGATGAAATATTATCAAAATTAAAAGAAATAGGAAAGGGAATTGTGAAATCATTTTCAAAAAAAGAAGTTGAAAATATGCCTCCTCCACCCTTTGATACCACTTCTTTTTTAAGCGAAGCATCCAAGATTGGATTTTCTGCAATGGAAGCAATGAAAATAGCAGAAGAGCTGTACATGAATGGATTGATTTCTTATCCAAGAACCGATAATACAGTTTATCCTCCTCTTCCCTTTAAAAGCATATTGGAAAAATTAAAAGAGGTTTTTCCAGATGAAATTAAAAAACTCGAAGGCATGATGAGGAGTAAGCCAGTGAGCGGGAAGAAAGAAAGCAAGGATCATCCTCCGATTCATCCTGTTGATTGTAAAAGATTGCAGGGAAAGCAAGCAAAGATATATGAGCTGATTGCAAGGCGTTTCATGGCGACGCTCGCCAAAAATGCATTGATTGAAGTTAAAAATGCAGAAGTAGTGGTGGGGGAAGTAAATTTGAAAGCGAGCGGGCTGAAAATAAAAGAAAAAAACTGGATGGAAATATATAAAACAACTTTAAAGGAAGAAGCTCTGCCAGATTTATTTGAAGGAGAGGAAGTGAAGATTTTAGATATTAAGAAAATAAAAGGTGAGACAAAGCCACCAGCTAGATACACCCAGGGAAGTCTAATACTGGAAATGGAAAGAAGGGGCTTAGGCACGAAATCCACAAGGCATGAAATAATAAGTAAGTTATATGAAAGAAATTATATAAGGGGCAAGTACATTTCTCCTACTCCTTCAGCCTTTGCGGTTATTGATGCTTTAAGGAGTGGAGCGGATATCATAACTAAACCAGATATGACCGCTCATATAGAAAAGGAAATGGATGGGATAGCGGAAGGCAAAAAAAGTTTTAGTGAGGTTGTGGAAGAATCCAAGGAATTGTTAAGGAAAGCCTTTGAAATATTGAACGAAAATAAGAAAGAAATCGGTGAAAAAATAAAAATAGCGATGGAAAAACAGAATTATTTTGGTGATTGTCCCAAGTGTGGTGGAAAACTTGTTCTAAGAAAATCAAAGCACGGAAGATTTATTGGTTGTTCAAATTATCCAAGATGCAGTAACATTTATTCCATTCCAAAGACTGGAAGCGTTTTTTTCGAAGGAGAATATTGTAATAAGTGTAAAAGCCCGATGATAACAATAATATCTAAAGGGAAAAAATGGAAGAGATGTCTAAAAAGAGATTGTAAATGATATATACTGAAAATGTATTATTTTCATGAAAAAATTTGCTGTGATATTTATTATATTGCTTACAATATTATTCCCTATAGTAAATGCAGGCTTTATTAATTCAGACATAAAGATGGAGATGAATGAATTGTCACCCATCTCTGTTGGAGAAAAAATTTATAGAGATTTGAATATAACTTTCAGCTGGGGTTATGGTCTTTTATTTCCCTCATCTTTAGAAATTTTTTTGGAAGTAGAAACGCCAGAATGGCTAACAGTAAGCTTATCGGAAAACTCTTTTAAGCTCACTCCACAAGGTTTTTATGGAGGGGAGATAAATAAGAGCATAAAAGTTGAGTTTTTTGCAAGGAAAGAAGTAGAAGGGTTTGTAGAATATCCTTTTAAAATAAGGGCTTATACTGATGGAAATCTCTTGCTTAAAGGATGTAAAGAAGAAATAACAATGAATGTAATGCAAAATTTTTATGATAGAGGAATAGGAGTTGAATTTCCCTCAAAAATTTCTATTATAAAGGGAGAAACTCTTTACTTCACAATGAATATTACAAATAACTGCAATTCTCTCATAGAAATTAATTTGAAAACAGAAAACATAAGCAAGATAAAAATCCTACATGAAAAAAAATTTTCGGTGCCACCGCACACAAAAAAGTCATTGAATGTGAGAGTTATTGCAAATGAGACAGGAGAAGAAGATGGAAAGATAATTTTAATCTATTATCCATCCGCTGACAAAAACATCACAAATTATGTTGAAATCCCAATAAAAGTTGTATGTTCCGAAAAAGCATCTAACCTATGGGTTTTAATTTTAACAGTTACTGTTATTATATTGATTCTGATTTACATTTTATGGAAGAAAAAATAAGAGAATTAATAAAGAGGCATGAGGAATACAAGCTATCTGGAATAAATCTTATTGCATCGGAGAATAGGATTAGTGTAGCTGGCTCATCAGCGCTGGCTAGCGATTTGGCGGGGAGATACGGGAATGAATGGTATGGAGGGGCAAGATATGCTATTGAAATATTTGAAGAGACTGAAAAACTGGCGAGAAAATTGTTTAAGGCTAAATATGTTTTTATAAATCCAATATCTGGAAATATTTGCGACCTTGCGATGATTTTTTCATTTACAAAATGTAGGGATATGGTGGCGGGCATTCCAAAGGAGGAAGGTGGTTATCCGTTTGGCTATGGGAAATTTGAGAGAAAATTTTATCCTCTCCCAGTTAAAGATTATGTTGTTGATGAGAAAAGGCTTAAAAAAATTGATGTTCCTCTTGCCCTTGTAGCATCTTCAATAATTCTTTTTCCCCATCCCCTGAAAAAGATATCAGAAAGGATAAATGGAGTTATAGCATATGATGCATCTCATGTCCTTGGATTGATTGCGGGAGGGGAATTTCAAAAGCCACTTGAGGAAGGAGCGGATGTTGTTATTGCATCCACCCATAAATCCTTTCCAGGTCCTCAAGGAGGAATAATTTTTACAAATGATAGCGAGGTAGCAGAGAAGATATCCCCTTATGTTTCATTTGATTATGAAGGAGGAATTGCTCTCATTGATAATCCTCACATGCACAGAATAGCCTCTCTCGGAATTGTTATGGAAGAAATGATTAAAAATGGAAAAAAATATGCCAAAAATATTGTTAAAAATGCAAGAGCTCTTGCAAAAAGTTTAAATGAAATCCTGCCAATAAAGTTTCCTGAAAAAAATTTTACAGAAAGTCATCAAATACTTATTGATTTACCAAAAGAAAAAATAGAAAAGATTTTTAAGGATTTAGAAAAAAATCATATTTTTATAGATTGTATTGGAAGGATTGGAGTTGCAGAAGCTACATATATAGGAATGGATGAAAAAGATATGGAAGAAATTTCCAATTTTATAGTTGATGCGATTAGAGGTAAAAATGTTAAAAAAGAAGTAACTAAATTCGCAATGAAATTTTATGCCTAATTTTTCTTCCACATAGGAGAAATATCCCTCAGCTTTTTGACAACATCAGGCAAAACTTCAAGGAAATAATCAATTTCTTCCTCCTCATTTTCTCTTCCAAGTGTAACTCTTAGTGATCCATGTGCATCCTCAGGCTTAACCCCTATTGCAAGAAGGACGTGCGAAGGCTGGAGCTTCTTGGAGGAGCAGGCGGAGCCAGTTGACGCAGCGATTCCCTTTGAATCAAGTAGAAGAACCAAACTTTCTCCTTCTATTCCTTTAAAATAGAAGCTCGCATTATTCGGCAATCTTTTTTCTGGATGCCCTGTAAGATAAGCTTCCGGTATTTCAAGAACATTTTTTATTATTTTATCCCTTAATTTCTTCATCTTTTCTGAATCTTTTCTCCATCTATTTTTTGCTAACTCGCATGCTTTACCAAAACCAACTATTCCCGCCACATTTTCTGTTGATGAGCGGAGACCCTTTTCATGCCCTCCTCCATGGAGAATTGGCTCAATTTTTATTCCTTCTTTTATATAAAGTGCTCCCACTCCTTTCGGGCCGTAAATTTTGTGGGAAGAAATGGAAAGCATATCTACATTTAATTTTTTAACATCCACTTCCATTTTTCCAACACTCTGAACCACGTCTGTATGAAAAACTATATTATGTTTTTTTGCTATTTTTCCAATCTCTTCTATATTCTGTATTGTTCCAATTTCATTATTTGCATGCATTATTGAAATGAGTATCGTATCCTCCCTTATTTCATTCTCTAACTTCTCAATGTTCACAAGTCCATAATTATCAACTGGTAAATAAGTAACTTTGAATCCTTTCTTTTCTAAATATAAGCAAGTTTCGAGCACAGCGGGATGCTCTATTTTACTTGTTATTATATGCCCTTTTCCATGATAAAAAGCAATTCCTTTTATTGCAAGATTGTCACTTTCCGTTCCACTGCCTGTAAATATTATTCTATCCGCATTTATGAGTTTAGCAACTCTTTCCCTTGCTTCTTCAATAGCTTTTTTTCCTTCTCTTCCCCATGAATGCAAGCTCGATGCATTGCCAAATTTCTCATTAAAAAATGGTAACATTTCCTCTATAACTTCTTCATCAACTGGGGTGGTTGCGGCGTGATCGAGATAAATTTTCTTCATTTTTGATTAATCAGTTCAGCAAATTTAAGGTTTTCGAGCAAAATTTTTAACCATTTTTATATTTAATTTTGCCTTCACCTGCAGAAAAGTGATGACGCATGATTCACTTCGACGAGGTGGAGGCACAAATCGATCCCAAAACAAAATCAATCCCAAAAATTTTAATTATTTAATACATATACATTCATGAAGAGGGTAATCTCTGCATTAGTAGCTATTTTGTTTTTAGTTAGCATGCCTTCTTTTGCTATAAACAGCAAAGAAATTTCATCAAGCGTTGAAATTTCGAAGCCTGATATAATAGAAAAAGAGAATTACTTAAGGATAGAGATTGAAGAAAGTGAATATTTTATAAATCCAGGGAAGCCAATTGTTCCTAAGATAATTAAAGTTTTTGAGATTCCTTTTGGAGCAAAAAACATAAAAATCGATGTTTTTCCCAAAGAAATAAGTGAAATCAATCCAGGAAAAGAATTGGCAATCTCTCCCTATCCCACGATTTTATCCGCGAATGAAATCTTGCCTACAAACAAAAAATATGAGCATGAAGATACAGATTATGAAATTTATCCAAGCTCATGGTATTCCTATCGCATTGGATGCGGGCTGAATGATAAAATGGAGCGTGTAACTTTTGTTACAGTTCATTTATTCCCAGTAAGATATAAGCCATCAGAAAGCAAAATATATTTTGCAAGCAATTTTGAAATAAAAATAAGATATGATAAGCCCTCTAAGCTTACATCTTCTTCAAGCTATGATTTGGTTATAATTTCTCCAAAAGAGT